>NZ_JAKFCQ010000042.1:0-6984 GCF_036676585.1 Robertmurraya sp. | reverse complement strand
GAGATCATAGCCTCTTTTATAACTTCGTCTTAAGTCAGGATGATTGTAATCAATGCCTGTATCAATGACCCCAACAGTGATCCCTTTTCCGGTGAGCCTTTGATTTTTCGGATCAAAATAGCCTCTGATCGTTTCTGCACCAATGATCTTGGTATTCGTTTCCGATTGGACGCTATATGTACTAACAGGGGAAACCGACTCCACCTTATTCGTTTGCGCAAGCTTATCTAATGATCTCTTCGTTCCTTTTACCGAAAACCCGTTAAGAGCCTCTGTAAAAATATGACGCAGTTCAAGATCAGGGTACGGTTGGATAATCTCTTTAATTTGCTGTTCATTTGCTTGTGTTGGCAATGTTACGATTGCCACTTTTTCAGTTTCTGGAGATTCTTCAGGAATGGGCGGGTGGATGAGCGTTTTTGCTGATGTAGTTGGAGTGCAAACAAATGAGAATACCACGGCTGTTAAAATAATGATGATTATTGATTTCACGCTTGTAAGCACCTCCGAAGTTTTTTACTAGGTTTTGTTACTCGGTGATGAGTTATGCGTATAGAGGATGATAGAGGGTGCTTTTTTTATTGCTGGAGGATTGAAGGTTGTAGTTAATATATTCGAACTTGAACCTAGTTCCGACCCTTTTTTCTGTCGAATCAATTTCTATTAAGACTCTATCCTAGTTCCAATCCTTTTTCTTGTCCGAATGGCACCTCTATTCGGACTACTCTCCGGTCCCAGCGCTCTTTCCTGTCCAAATGACACCTCTATTCAGACTCATCTCCAGTCCCAACGCGCTTTCCTGTCCGAATGATACCTCTATTCAGACTCATCTCCAGTCCCAACGCGCTTTCCTGTCCGAATGACACCTCTATTCGGACTACTCTCCGGTCCCAACGCGCTTTCCTGTCCGAATGATACCTCTATTCAGACTCATCTCCTGGTCCCAACGCTCTTTCCTGTCCGAATGATACCTCTATTCAGACTCATCTCCGGTCCCAGCGCTCTTTCCTGTCCGAATGATACCTCTATTCGGACTACTCTCCTGGTCCCGGCCCTCTTTCTTGTCCGAATGACAACTCTATTCAGACTCCCCTCTGGTCCCTGCGCTCTTTCCTGTTCGAATAGTACCTTTAATCGGACCCAATCTTGTGCTAGCGGATTAGTTGTCCGATTAACCTCTTCATCATCCTTCAATCAACTACTCCATGCAAAAAAGCTAACCGCCCCAGCGGTTAGCCCTAATCTTACTTCGTTCCAAACAAACGGTCACCAGCGTCACCTAGTCCAGGGACGATGTAGCCGTGGTCGTTTAATTTTTCGTCTAGTGCTGCGATGTAGATGTCTACATCCGGGTGTGCTTCTTTCAGAGCGTCCACGCCTTCTGGTGCTGCGATTAGGCACATGAATTTAATATGCTTCGCGCCGCGCTTTTTCAATGAGTGGAGCGCTTCGATCGCTGAACCACCTGTTGCAAGCATTGGATCCACTACGATGAAGTCGCGCTCTTCTACGTCGCTCGGTAACTTAACGTAGTACTCAACTGGCATCAATGTTTCTGGGTCACGATACAGACCGATATGTCCAACTTTTGCTGCAGGGATAAGCTTTAAGATGCCATCTACCATTCCGATTCCCGCACGTAAAATAGGGACAATCCCTATTTTTTTCCCAGATAACACATTTGATTTCATTGTGCTTACTGGTGTGTCAATTTCGATTTCTTCTAACGGCATGTCACGAGTAATTTCGAACGCCATTAATGTTGCTACTTCGTCTACTAGCTCACGGAAGTCCTTTGTTCCTGTATTTTTTTCGCGGATGTATGTAAGCTTATGCTGAATGAGGGGATGATCAAACACATATACCTTTGCCATCTAGCATCTCTCCTTTTCTAACTCGATTCATAAACACTTCGTCTAATTTTACAGAAAAAACTTCCCGTGGGCAACCTCGAACAGAAATTGGATGTAACAATTCTGAGACAAAACAAAAAGCCAGCCCAAAAAACTTAGGCTGGCTAGTAAAAATTATATTTGTCTTTCTGGATATAAAGTGAAACGGCTAGTTAATGCAGATACACGCTCTCTTGCTTCTGCTAACTTCGCTTCATCTTCATGGTTTTTCAATGTAAAGCTAATGATACTTGCGATTTCTTTCATTTCAGCCGCACCAAATCCACGAGAAGTAACAGCTGCTGTACCGATACGAATTCCGCTTGTTACAAATGGACTTGCTGTGTCAAATGGAATTGTGTTTTTGTTAACTGTGATTCCTACTTCATCAAGTACATGCTCAGCTACTTTACCAGTTAAGCCTAAAGAACGAACATCGATTAATAGAAGGTGGTTGTCTGTTCCACCAGATACTAAGCTAATTCCTTCTTCTTGCAAGCTTTCAGCTAAAGTCTTAGCGTTAGCAATGATGTTTGCTGCATAATCTTTGAAGCTGTCTTGTAATGCTTCACCGAAAGCAACTGCCTTTGCAGCGATTACGTGCATTAATGGTCCACCTTGAATTCCAGGGAAGATCGACTTGTCGATTTTCTTACCCCATTCTTCGCTAGTAAGGATCATACCACCACGAGGACCACGTAATGTTTTATGTGTAGTTGTTGTTACAAAATCAGCGTAAGGAACTGGGTTTTGGTGAAGGCCAGCTGCTACTAAACCAGCGATATGAGCCATATCTACCATTAAATAAGCGCCCACTTCATCAGCGATTTCTCTGAACTTTTTAAAATCAATTGCACGAGGGTAAGCACTCGCACCAGCAACGATCATTTTTGGTTTATGCTCTAAAGCTTTTTGGCGTACGATGTCATAGTCGATCATTTGCGTTTGCTCGTCTACTCCATACTCTACGAAATTGTATTGAACACCACTGAAGTTAACCGGACTTCCGTGTGTTAAGTGACCACCGTGAGATAGGTTCATCCCAAGAACTGTGTCACCTTGCTCAAGAGCAGTAAAATAAACAGCCATATTGGCTTGAGCACCTGAGTGAGGTTGTACGTTTACATGCTCAGCACCGAAGATTGCTTTTGCGCGGTCACGAGCGATGTCTTCTACCACGTCAACATGCTCACAGCCACCGTAGTAACGCTTGCCTGGATAGCCTTCTGCATACTTGTTTGTTAAAACAGATCCTTGTGCTTCCATTACCGCTTCACTTACAAAGTTTTCTGATGCAATTAGTTCAATCTTAGTTCTTTGACGTCCTAATTCGTCTTGAATAGCTTGTAAAACTTGCGTATCTTGCTGTGCTAAATGCTTCATCGTAATCCCCCTTGTATGTTAAAAAACTAATTTATATAGCAGTTTCGAAAATTCCTACTTTATCTTAACACACTCTCCATATGACAGGCACGAAAAAAATATTTTTGTAAGCGTTATTTTCGTCTTTTTCCAACATTTTTCGCTATTCGAAAGAAAAAAGCTTCTGCAAAATCTGCAAAAGCTTTATGAACAAGACTCATTCCCCTTCGAATGTTCGTATATTGCTCGAGCCCCTCCAATTAATTTCGGACGCGTTCGAGCCAGCGTCACATGTGCACTGCCAAGCTCAGAAATCGACGCTCGAACCGGAACTGCTACATGCTTTATATGCATCCCAATAAAAGTATCTCCAATATCAATCCCCGCATCCGCTTGAATAAACTCAACGACTACCGGTTCAGAAAAATGATTATAAGCATATGTAGCCATTGCTCCCCCAGCTTGTCTGACTGGAACAACGGACACTTCCTCCCAACCCTTTTGATCAGCAGTCGCTCGTTCAACAACAAGGGCACGATTTAAATGCTCGCAGCACTGAAAAGCAAGAGCTACTCCTGTTTGCTGACTGAATTCACGAAGACTGGAAAAAATTAGCTCAGCCACTTCATTTGTTCCCGCTGTACCAATTTTCTTCCCAATCACCTCGCTCGTGCTACAGCCAATCACAAGAACATGCTTATCCGTTAACACTACTTGGTCCGAAAAATCTGCTAAAATCGTTTGCAGCTGGTTTTTCCAAATGGACAAATCGCTTGTCATTTGTACCCCTCCATCGACTTACTTGCTTTTCTCGTAATCGCTTATTTTCCCAATTCTGTTTGCATGTCTTCCGCCTTCAAATTCTGTTTCAAGCCACACCATAGCAATCTCACGTGCCAGTCCAGGTCCGATAACTCTTTCTCCCATAGCTAGCATATTGCTGTCGTTATGCTGACGTGTTGCCTTCGCACTAAATACGTCATGAACAAGGGCACAACGAATGCCGTTTACTTTATTTGCAGCAATGCTCATTCCGATTCCTGTTCCACAAATCAAAATTCCGCGATCGTATTCACCGTTTGCTACCTTTTGCGCAACCGGCAAAGCAAAATCTGGATAATCGACTGATGTATCACATTCACAGCCAAAATCATCATACTGAATTCCAATTTCATCCATAAGACTTTTAATTTCTTCTCGAATATTTACGCCACCGTGATCAGATGCAATTGCTACCTTCATCGTTACGCCTCCCATTTGTAAAAACTACCTTTATTTTGACATAACCTTAAATAAAGATAAAGCTCGTGCTTCTAAAAAAAATAAGACCCTGCATCCGTTTGCAGAGTCCATATCTCCTACATCTTAAATCTAGTAATCGTACCTTTAAGTTTAACTGCCTGTTCATTCAACTCGTGCGCAAGGCGCTCAACATTTTCGATAACCTCTGTTTGCTGTCCTACAGCTATCGCTACCTCTGTTGCTCCTGCTGATGTTTCTTCTGCTATCGCAGCCACTTCCTGTGATTGCGTGGCTGTATGCTGAATTCCTTCCATTTGTCGGTCAACAAGAGTTGAAATTTTTTCTACTGCTGACGCCATTTGAACGACTGTTCTTGTCATTTCTTCAATTGCTTGGTTGGTAGCATTGCCTTTTTCAGCTTGTCCAAGTGCAATATCTACTTGGTTTGTTATCTGAGACACCACATTACGTACTTCGCCCTGTATATTTTGAATCAGCTCAGAAATTCCTTGAACCGCTTTTGCACTCTCATCCGCTAGCTTACGAACTTCGTCTGCCACAACAGCAAAGCCTTTTCCGTGCTCACCCGCCCGAGCAGCTTCAATCGATGCGTTAAGAGCTAAAAGGTTAGTCTGGGCCGCTATATCCCCAACCAATTGGATAATCCTTTCCACTTGCGACGCATTTTCCTCTAGTTTTTTCACTGAGACTAGCGACTGCTTATTATCTTCAGCAAGTGTTTGAATGCCTGATACTAGTGAGAAAATTACCTTTTTAGACTGGTCAAGCTCTTCGACCATCTCATTGGAGATTTTTTTCGACTGCTTTGCGGTTATTTGAACTTCTTCCGCAAGATGAGTGACTTCATCAATCGAACTGGCTGAGTCTTGAGTCGCAGCCGCTGAATTTTCTGCTCCAAGCGAGATTTCATTGACCGTTCGATCGATCATTTCTGCTCTTTCTGCCGCCATGGCACTTTCTTTTGTAATGGCAATGACCTTTTCATTCGTTTGCTTGAAGTTCTCATCAATGGTTTGGACCATATCACGTAAATTAAACAGCATATGATTAAATGCAACGCCTAGCGAGCGAATTTCGTCATCTGATTTGGATAACTCCACATCCTCACAAATGTCCCCGTGCGCTGCTTTTAGTGTGACTCGCTCTAGCTTTTGAAGAGGCTTAATGATAAAACCAGCCGCTAAAAACGCTAAAATCCCGGACCATAGGATCCCCAATAAATAAGTGACGATCGAAAAGCCCGCTTTATTCATTCCAATAAAGTCCTGAATGATCGGAAATAATACATCAATAAATAACGCACTCGTTGTATACGTAATCACTGCTAAAATGGTAGTAAATAATACAAGCTTTTTCCTAAGCCCAAACTTGAATGCCTTTTTCTCCCCCATAAAGCCTTCCCCCTGGTTGTATTACGATAATTTGTGTAAGCTTTTTTCAATTAATTGCTTCAGCTCTTCGAATGTTTGTTGGTAAACAGACAGAGATCCACCATAAGGGTCACTTACATCCCCAAATCCACCAGCAAATTCTTTCAGTGTAAAGGTTTTCACTTGTGCTGACGGGAACGTTGCAACAATATTCGCTTTATGACCCGCTGTCATCGTTAAGATATACGTTGCCCACTCTACCTGCTGTTCCGTTAATAAAGAGGATTGATGGTCATGCTCCATCTGTTGATCATCTAGTACTTTTTTTGCATGTGGAGATGCATTGCTTCCATTCATAGCAAATACTCCGGAAGAACGAACTTCTACTCCGGGTATGTTTTTACTTTTTAAAATAGCCTCAGCCATTGGACTTCTGCACGTGTTTCCGGTACATACAAACAATACATTTATCATAATGATTCTCTCCTCTATCTTTATTATATGACATTATTCCTTATTACTAAAGTATGACTTCGTGCAACCTTAAGTTGAATATGTCGTTTGGAACGCATTCTCTTCGCTGTTATTCATAGCCTAATAAAGGCTTGTTCATGCATTCCAAATGACCATTATTTTTTCACAGAAAAAGGCATTTTCGTTAAGAAAACACCTTTTTCACTATGGGTTCAATTGTATTAGAATGGTAGCAATAATTTAATCCCAAAGGCAAGCAAAATCGTGCCTCCTAATGCTTCACTGTATGTTCCAAGCCACCCTTGAACTTTACGTCCCACAAGAAGACCTAACCAAGTTAAAATAGTGGCACCAATTCCGAAGCAAGTTAGGACTAGAAATGTTTTGGCACCATAAATACCTAGTGTCAACCCGACCGAAAAGCTATCAAGACTCACACTTAGTGCAAATACAAGTAGTCCAAAACCAACCGGAGTGATAAAGGAACTGTCGTCTTCTCTAAAGCATGACCAAAGCATTTGCAAACCTAATACAATTAAAAGGCCTCCGCCGCAATAAGCAGCAAATGCACCAAACTGCTCGGACAAAAATCTTCCTGCAATCATCCCTAATAACGGCATCCA
>NZ_JAKFCQ010000041.1:0-15501 GCF_036676585.1 Robertmurraya sp. | reverse complement strand
TTATTGTTTTCTTAGATTCCCTAACTCTTCCGCTAATGCTTGCGTTTCACTTGGGCTAAACGAATCTCTTTTCATCACTAGGTCATAAATTTCTTTTAGCTCTTCATACATATTTTCATCAAAATGCGATGGTTTGATGGCACCTAAGTTCAATACCTTTAACTTTTCTTTTATCTTTTCAATCATATATTCCACGTTTTCTACTGATTTCTCAGACAAGTTCATCGTTCGTTCTCCCCTTTTTCTGCAAGCTTGTAAAATAATCTTTCCATGTTCCCCTATAAAAGTCAAATGAATTTCAGCAACTTCTTTCCTGAAAGGTTGAAATGCCGTTCCTTTTCCTACAAAATGTAGAAAGGAGGGAAATAGTTATGGTTAAAGTTTTATTTGTATGCCTCGGGAATATTTGTCGTTCACCAATGGCAGAGGCGATGTTTCGTGATTTAGTGAAAAGGGAAGGATTAGAACATAAAATAACGGTTGACTCTGCGGGTACGGGAGATTGGCATCTTGGGAAGCCTCCTCATCAGGGAACACAAGATATATTAAGTCAGCATCAAATTAGTTTCGAAGGTCAGGTGGCGAGACAAATCATTGCCGCTGATCTGAATGAGTTTGATTATATTGTGGCAATGGACTCTCAAAATGAAAAAAATATACATAAGCTAAAATCTCTTCATACGAGTGCCAAAATTGTAAAACTACTTGATTATGTTCCAGAGGCAGAAAAAGTGGATGTTCCAGACCCGTACTTTACCGGGAACTTTCAAGAAGTGTTTGATTTATTAAAGATAGGCTGTGAACGTTTATTACAGGAAATTCAAACGAATGAGAATGCAAGCTGGGAGGGAAAATGAGATGAGTGGAACAAAAAAGTTTTGGACAGGTGTTCTATGGGGAGCTCTTGCCGGAGGGGCAATCAGTTTACTCGATCGTGACACCAGACAGGCTGTTGTACAAAGCTGTAAAAAGACAAGTGGGGAGCTATCCTATTATATCAAGCATCCAGATGAAGTAGTCGAACAGGTGAAGGATGCAACAACCAAAATTCGTTCAACCGTTGAGCAAGTGAGTGGAGATATTTCTTTTATTGCAGACAAGGTAGAGGAACTTCGCGAAGTCACACCAGCGGTAACGGGGATCGTAAAGGAAACGAAAGAGGCATTTCAAAAGGAAGAGGAATAGTTCATAGTAAAGAAGGGGGAATGGAATGGTTATTAATCTGAGATTTCTTACCTCACTTACAAAAAGAGTATTGCAGGATGATGTATTTGGACTGGCTGCACAGCTAGCCTACTTCTTTCTGCTTTCTTTATTTCCGTTGCTAATATTTTTAGCGACGCTGATTTCGTTTTTACCCATTTCACAACCAGAGCTCTTAGGGTTTGTGGAAGACTTTGCTCCAACAGAAACCTTTACACTTATTGAAACCAACTTAAACGACCTTATGGAAAAAAGGAACGGGGGCTTGCTCTCTTTTGGGATCATTGCCACCATTTGGTCAGCATCAAATGGCATTAATGCCATTGTTCGAGCATTTAACCATGCGTATGATGTCAAAGAGAGCCGTTCTTTTTTTGTCGCAAGGGGCATGTCTATTTTATTAACTTTTGCGATGATTTTTGTCTTTATTGTCGCTTTGTTGCTGCCTGTTTTCGGAAAGCAAATCGGCATATTCTTATTTTCTGCATTCGGTTTATCAGATGAATTTTTGTCGATTTGGAATGCGCTTCGATGGGTGGTTAGTTCGCTCATTTTGTTTACGGTATTTGTTGGTCTGTATTGGATCGCACCAAATAAAAAATTCAAGTGTGTCCGTGCGGTACCAGGTGCTATTTTTGCAACCATCGGTTGGGCGCTCGTTTCACTTGCTTTTTCATACTATGTAAGTAATTTCGGTAATTACTCGGCAACCTATGGAAGCATCGGTGCCATCATCGTATTGATGATTTGGTTTTATATGTCCGGAATTATTATGATTATTGGTGGAGAGATTAACGCACTTTATAGCAAAATGAAGGACGAGGCATGCTAAAAAGCCGGGGATGATCCCCGGCTCTTTCTATGACTTTAATAAACGTAAGCTGTTCAAAATAACAAGAATCGTACTACCTTCATGTCCAATGACCCCAAAAGGAAGGTCTAAAAATTGGAGGAAGTTTGAAGCAATTAACAACATGATGACTGAGATGGAAAAAATCACATTTTGTTTGATAATTCGATTCATTTTTTCAGAAAGTGTAATGGCTTCGGCAATACGAGGAAGGTCGTTCTTCATTAACACAATATCAGCTGTTTCAAGTGCAACATCTGAACCTTCTCCCATAGCAATCCCCACATTGGCGGTTGCTAGGGCAGGAGCGTCATTGATTCCATCTCCAACCATTGCAACGGTACCAAAACGTTCGCGAATTTCTTTTAACTTTTCCACCTTTGTTTCTGGCAGGCATTCAGCTACGTATTCATTTACGTGACTTTCACCAGCGATGGCTTCAGCCGTTTTTTCACTATCACCTGTTAGCATGATGGTGTAGATCCCTTTTGCTTTTAACAAATCAATGGCAGCTTTTGTTTCCTCACGTACCACATCCTTTAAGGCAATAAGGGCAACGAGTTTCTCATTTTGCTTCACAAAAACAATGGTTTTCCCTTCAGATGCGAGCTGTTTGGCTACCCCATTAGAAAAGCTTTCTGCCTCTATCTTGCCAACAAAGTCAGCTTTACCAATTTTCCAATCCATTCCGTCAAGACTTGCTCTCACACCATAACCCGATACATCTTCAATGCTATCAGGATGATTGAGCGTAGCCCCTGTTTCTTTTTTAACAAAAGTTACAATCGCCTGAGCTAGTGGATGATTCGAATGATTCTCAATGGATGCGACTGTTTTTAAAAGGGACTGTTCTTCCAAATCTTCGACGACTATGATATCTGTTACCTCAGGCTTACCTTTTGTAAGTGTACCTGTTTTATCAAAAGCAATGGCCTGTAAGTGGCTAAGATTTTCTAAATGAACCCCGCCTTTAAAAAGGATGCCGTGCTTAGCCCCATTGGAAATGGCGGATAAAGTTGCCGGCATGATCGACGCAACTAGTGCACATGGGGAGGCAACCACAAGTAAGATCATGGCCCGATAAAAGGTTTCCGTCCAACTCCAGCCAAGGGCATAATGTGGAACAAACATCATGAGTACAACGATGGCAAGAACGACTTTTACATAAGTACCTTCAAATTTTTCAATGAAAAGTTGAGAAGGTGATTTTTCACTTTGTGCGGATTGAACCAATTGAATGATCTTTTGAAATAAGGTTTCGCTGCTTGGTTTAGTGATTTCAACAGTAAGTGATCCATTTACATTCACCGTACCAGCAAACACTTCTTCGCCGATTCCTTTACTTACTGGGATCGATTCCCCTGTAATAGCAGCTTCATCTAAGTTTGATTGTCCTTTAATAATTTTTCCGTCTGAAGGGACGCGTTCACCAGGCTTTACTAAAATATGATCGCCGATACGAAGCTCGCTTACATGAACAGTTGCCTCATGACCACCGCGAATGAGAAGTGCCTCTTCAGGTTGAAGCTCCATTAATGCGGAGATCTCCTTATGGCTCTTGTTCATGGTGTACGTCTCAAGTGCACCACTCATCGCAAAAATAAAGATAAGAATGGCACCCTCTGTCCAATAACCGATAATCGCCGAACCAATCGCAGCAAAGATCATCAGCATTTCTACGTTCAATTCCTTGTCGGCAATCGTATCTTCTATTCCTTCCTTGGCCTTAGCAAATCCACCGATCACAAAAGCGAACAGAAAGGCAACAATAGAAGCTGTCGACCAATCGATTTTTTCTAATGTCCAACCAACCGCAATGAGAACCCCACTAGTAATGGCAGCAATTAATTCAGCATGCGGCTTGATTTTTTCAAAAAAGCTTTCATTTGCTTCAATAGGTCTCTCTAAAGCTTTTAATTCTGTATTCATATTCTCTCCTCCATTCGTCTAATTGAGAAAAATAATCAAAGTCATTACCCCTAAAAAACACGAAAGCTGTCATCTAATGATGACAGCAGAATTGCTTGGGTTATATTTTATTACGTTCATCATACCATATATTTTACGAGTTCAGAAGGGATTTGCTCATTATATTTTTCTACCTTAGATGGTTAGTGGATATCCTACATTTACATACATTGTAATAGTTTCAATTTTAAAATAAGTAAAAAGTCAGAGAATCACGCACTTTTCTCACTGGCTAAGTTTACCTTCATCCGTTTTCCAAACACAACAATCACAAGGAAAATAGAAAAGAGAAGAGTGCTGACGATATGGAAAAAGCTGATTTGTTTAAAGGCTTGAATGATGACCCCACCAATAGAAGGTCCTGTTAAGCTTCCAAGGCTAAAGGCGATTCCGCAAAGCAAATTTCCTGTAGGTAATAGATTTTTCGGCATAATATCAGTCATAAACGCTATTCCAAGCGAGAAGGTCGAACCTACCACCATACCGGCTGATAGGAAACAAATAAATAAACCAAGGAATGATTCTTCTAGGAAGCTCGCCGCAGAGAAGCTCGTAAATCCAAGAAATAAAATAACTATTAACACTTTCCGACGGCCAAAGCGGTCACTAAGGATTCCAAGCGGTAGCTGTGTAATAATCCCACCAACTGCGAAGGAAGTAAGCAAGATAGACACTTCTGACACTTCAATACCAGACCTGAGGGCATATACCGGGAAAATTCCATTCAATGATGATTCCAAAAAGCCGTACGCAAGGGGTGGCAAAAATGCAACCCAACCGTACTTTAGTGCTTGCCCAAATCGTTTTCCCGTGTCTTTTAGTCCGCCGATCCCCTCGTCGTTCTCAGGGTACTCATTTTTCAATGCAAAAATAAAGACCCATCCGACAAGACACATGGCTGATGAGATGATAAAGGGAAGTGACAGACTGATATTTACTAGCGGTGTCATCAGTGGTCCTACCGCAAATCCTATCCCAAAAAACAATCCGTACAAAGAAAGATTTCTTCCTCTAGTTGCTTCTGGTGAAGAAGAAGTAATCCAGGTTTGTGTCGCAAAGTGAAGGGCGTGGTCACCAATACCAATGAAAAAGCGAAGCAAAAGCCAAAACCAAAAGTTTTGCCACAAAGGAAAAAGAGCAAGGGCAACGACGACCAATAATCCCCCAATTAGGATGATGTTTTTATATCCGAACTTTCGTAGCGGCTGCTCCATAAAAGGAGAGGCTAGAAGGATTCCTATATATAGTGCAGTAGCATTCATTCCGTTCATTCCAGAACTAATCCCGCTTTTTTCAAAAATAACCGCGACTAATGGCAGCAGCATCCCTTGGCTAAAGCCTGAAATCGCTACAATGCTGACAAGTATCCAGAAAGCATGTTTACTATTTTTCATGATTGTTTCTCCTCTATATTTCTTCTCCCATCATACAAGAATATTTCGGAGGGTGAAACAAATTTTTACGATGAAGTTCTTTTTAAAAATGGAAAAATAGTGTAATCTCATCTGTATGAAATCATATCGAGGTGAGAAAATGGAATTTCATATGAAGGATGTCGGGTTTTACACAGAAACACCATACGGAAGATTAGATGTGGCAGGTGATGAAGCTTACGGATTCCGTCCTTATCAGCTTTTAGTTGCTTCAGTTGCCGTATGTAGCGGGGGAGTTCTTCGCAAAGTGCTTGAAAAGATGCGCATGACGATTGAAGATATACACATTGCTACAGATGTTGAAAGAAACAAAGAGGAAGCGGATCGAGTCGAGTTGATTAAAGTTCACTTTACGATTAAAGGTGTGAACCTAGACGAAAAGAAAATCCATAAGGCAATGGAATTAACACGGAAAAACTGCTCGATGGTTCAATCCGTGATTGGAAAAATTGATATCGTTGAAACGTTTGAAATTGCTTCAAATGGATCATAAAAGGGAGGGGCAGAGTTTTCTGCCCCTCGTTTTAAATGGTTAGCTCTTCTGGCTCACTGCCTGCTTTTTCAAAATAAAGTATTCTTTTTGGCTTGAAAGCTAATAATACGTAATTCGGATCATCCGAGCCAGACATCCATTCAGCTAACGAGTCGTCCCAAAATCTTTTACGAAGGTCCGGTGAATCCTCAACGGAGGCGGTCGCTTCTATTTCGCAATAATGACTGGTAAAGCTTCCTGCTTCGAGACCGAGTAAAATATGAACATTTGGATTGGTATTCATGTCATCGAGTTTATGTGTATCTTTGTGAGTGGCAGCATATAAAGTTAATCCATCGTGAAAAAAGAGCATAAATCGGCTAAACGGTTTCCCATCTTGAATCGTTGCCAGCGTTCCAATCGCGTGTTTATCAAACATATGTAGTACTTTATCTTTTACATTCATGACGATCTCTCCTTTTAAGAAGCTATCTATAATCTGTCTCGTTACCGAGTTTTTATGACTGATAAATTTTACATGGAAGAAGGAAGACATTATGGCAAATAAAGTGTTCTTGATATTAGTCCTTATTGGTGTGCCGTTATCTGTGATCGGAACAATGATGCACTGGTCTAGTATTATCATGTTTATCATCTACTGTTTAACGATTATTGCGTTATCTAGTTTTATGGGGAGAGCGACCGAGAGCTTGGCTATTGTTACGGGACCTCGTGTTGGGGGATTGTTGAATGCGACCTTTGGCAATGCGGTGGAGTTAATTATTTCTGTATTTGCGTTAAAAGCAGGATTAACGGGTGTCGTGCTTGCCTCATTAACCGGTTCTGTACTAGGAAATCTTTTGTTGGTAGCAGGACTTTCGTTTTTTGTCGGCGGACTAAAATATAAAAGACAAACCTTTAATGTGTTTGATGCAAGGCATAATTCCGGATTATTAATGTTTGCCGTGATTGTTGCATTTGTGATACCCGAAGTATTTTCGATGACCATGGAACCAACGGAAAAAATGTCTTTAAGCGTTGGAATCTCCGTGATTTTAATTCTTTTATACTTAGCGGCTTTATTTTTTAAGCTGGTTACTCACCGTGGGGTATATCAATCCTCTGAAGAAGGTGGAGAACATGAAGAAGAGGTTCCGGAGTGGGGAAAAAACAAAGCGATTGGAGTGCTATTTATTGCCACACTTGCTGTCGCTTACGTTTCTGAAAATCTCGTTCATACCTTTGAAGTAGTCGGAGAAACCTTTGGATGGACCGAGCTTTTCATCGGAGTCATTATCGTGGCCATTGTTGGAAATGCTGCCGAGCACGCATCAGCGGTGATTATGGCTTATAAAAACAAGATGGATATAGCGGTAGAAATTGCGGTGGGTTCGACACTGCAAATTGCGATGTTCGTTGCACCTGCGCTCGTGTTAGTTTCTTTATTTTTCCCAACACCGATGCCATTAGTGTTCACTATACAGGAGCTGATTGCGATGGCGTCGGCTGTGTTATTGTCGATTATCATCGCAAACGATGGAGAATCCAACTGGTTTGAAGGGGCGACCTTGCTTGCTGCCTATTTTATTATGGGGATTGGATTTTACTTATTATAAATGCCAAAAAAGACTCTGTATCAAGAAACGATACAGAGTCTTTTCTTATTTTTTTAAGTAATATTTACATTTCCAAGAATATGTTGGACAAGGTCGGAATAAAAAGATACAGACGCTTGTTTTCTAGTTTATCAACTCCCTCTCTATTAAGATGGTTTCGTTAAAGAAGAGAAAAATAACAAGATAAACTACAAACCTCCTTTTAAAAGTGTTAAGCGTATGTTCTGCTATCCTCCTTTGTTAAGAATGTAAGCTAATTATAGCTCACAAAGTTATTTATGTAAATATTCAGAACATTACAATATTGTTACAATTTGGCGAAAGGGGGCTTATTTACTCATTGTTTATACATCGCTTATTGTTCTATGTAGGTGGACTTGCAATTTTGACTTTAGGTGCGTCTCTGACCATAAAAGCTGATCTTGGTGCTGGCCCTTGGGACTCACTGAATGTTGGATTGACCCATTTGCTAGGGCTAACGGTAGGTGGGTGGTCCATCATTATTGGTCTACTGTTAATATTCTTGAATGCTTTGATCAAGAAGACGATGCCCGAAGTGTCCTGTGCAATCACGGTAGCTATAAGTGGGATTTTTATTGATGGGTGGCTATTATTTGTGTTTGATGGGTTTCACCCAGTAGGATTCTATCCTAAGTTAATAAGCCTTACCACGGGAATCCTACTTATTTCATTAGGCATTGCTACGTATATACAGGCAAGATGGCCACTTAGCCCAATTGATGACTTTATGATTGCCTTGAAGGAGAGATACAAGATTACTCTCGGAACAGCCAAAACGATTGGTGAGGTGCTAGCACTATGCTTTGCCGTACTCCTTCATGGTCCGATTGGTTTGGGGACATTTGCTGTAGCACTTGGTCTTGGACCATTTATTGCATTTTTTAGTTTGATGTGGGAAAGAGTTTTGATTAAGAAATGGTAGAAGTTTTTGGCAAATGGATAATTTGATGGAACTCCGAAAAAACTAATATCAAATCTATGAGTTAGCTGAAAGGAGTTCCACTACATGAGAAAGTTATTGTATGCGCTAGTCGTTGGCTTTCTTTTCTCGCTCTTATCTTTTTCCACCATACACGCTGAAAAACCAGCTGCACCTGAAGCAAAAAAGGAAAAGCAACAACAGGTTCAAGTTCCAAATTCGGTACTAAACATAACAAAAGAAAATACATATCCAAACCCAACGCAGGATATGCCGACCTTGCAACCTAGTGAACTGACTAAGGATTTAATTGAATCTTCTAAAGTGAAAATTGAAAACCCAGAATTGATTCGCATGTTAAATGAAACGACTGTGAACAGTACACCATTTGCTGTCGGTTACCGGGCGATCATTTACTTAGGGCAGTGGCCGCTAAATTATGAATCCAGTGAAACGGCACCGAACTGGGAATATCAAAAAATTAATACGAATTATGTAGACAATCGTGGTGGAAACGCAAACTACCAAATGCATTATGTACAAGAAATGCAGAAAATTGTACGCGGTGGCTTAACATCAAAGGTGGCTAATGCAGAGGATGTTAAGAAAATGATGTTGTTAAAGGCTGCTGAAAAAACAGGTCTTCCTCTCGCATTTGAAACTGTCGTAGGCGGGGGAACGAAGAAGGATCAAGTATACAATGTACCGCCGAAACGCCTTGGCTATCTGTACGGATACGCACCAGCTGTAAACGAAAAAGGAAAGGTCACTTACGGTGAAGTGTATATCATGCTTAAAGGGAGCAAAAAAATGATTGTGGTGAAAAACGTGACGTCACAAGGAATTGGCGCTTGGATTCCCGTTCAGGACCATGTTTCATTTGGATTCATCGCACCAGATAAGCCGAGATAAGTAGGAGAATGAAGAAAGGGTCGATCACTAAAATAGGTGATCGACCCTTTCTATTTTTAAATATGAGCTTTACGTGTAGAGAAATCAATGCCTTTATAATAACTGTTTTTCACTAGCACATTTGGCCCAAGGCAGCGAGCGGCTGGGCAGTGGCAGCTTAAGCTTTTTGCTAAGTCCGTCTCAAGCCATTTATTAAAAATGCCTGGTAACTCATCGGTTTGGATATTACCAAGTGGTGGAGTATCACCGAAATCGGTTACGATGACCTCACCAGTAAAAATATTAATATTGAGTCGTGAGCGTCCATCGGGATCATTGCGGACAGTAACATTTTTTGCATGATAAAGCTTTTGTAAAAGAGCTTGATCTTCTTCACTTGTGTTACACGCATAGAAAGGTAGAGTTCCAAACAGCATCCAGACATTTTCGTTACGGAAGTCAAGTAATCGATGAACTGCTTGGCGAATTTCGTCTAGCCCAAGAACTTCCAGATTTGATGCAAAGTCAGAAGGATACATCGGGTGTATCTCATGACGTTGGCACTTCATCTCCTCAACGATTTGCTCGTGAATACTTTCTAAGTATGGAAGAGTTCTCTTATTCAGCATCGTCTCCGCAGAAACCATCACTCCTGCATCGACCAATGCGCGGCTGTTTTCAATCATTCGATTGAAAAGTGCGGCACGTTGCTCGCGAGTTGGTTTCTTCTCCATCATCGCAAATCCACCGTCGATAAAATCATCTACCGTTCCCCAATTATGCGAAATATGAAGAACATCTAGATAGGGGCTGATTTTATAATAGCGTTCAATATCTAACGTAAGATTTGAGTTTATCTGAGTACGAACACCCCGTGAATGGGCATACTCAAACAAAGGAAGCACATAGTTCTCAACAGATTTGAGTGATAGCATAGGCTCTCCACCTGTAATACTAAGTGAGCGAAGATGCGGTATTTCATCAAGTCTTTTAATTAATAAGTCGATTGGCAAGCCCTTAGGGTCCTTTGGCTGCAAAGTATAACCAACTGCACAATGCTCACAGCGCATGTTGCAAAGTGTGGTCGTTGTAAATTCTATATTTGACAGGGTCATTTTCCCGTGTTGTTCCACATCCATATAAGCTTCCCAAGGATCATATTGGGGAGTGATGGCAGGTTTGTTAATTGTCTTCATCGATTCTCTCCTTTTCAAGATCATCCTTTGCTATTATCAATTTGTATGATGAATCTGTCAATCCATGTTCAAGTTCTTCGAAAAGTGGGGAAAATAGAAACAAACAGCCTTGAAAGTTGGAAGGAATTTCTGTAGGATGAAAAACGAGTGAAAGGAGCGAGTCGAATTGGGTAACAAAGTTAGCGATAAAAATTCACAGGTTACATTTTTAAAACAGCGATTAAATATGTTTATTGAAGTATTGGATGCCATTGAGCCAGAAAATACAGAGCTTGAAGATATCGATCGTCTGATTGAAATGATTGATGATTTAGAATCAAAATGCCGAGAATTTAATAACCGTGATCAATAAATGACAAAGTGTAGCTTAGTTTAGCTGCACTTTTTTCTATGATGAAACTTATGATTGATGAATTCGTACATATATATAGAAAGGATGTGGAGAATGTTGAATATGGGAGATTTGTTATTTCAGATTTTATCCATGCTATTAATGGTCGGGTTTGTTACTGTGTTTATTTACATACTTGTGAGCTATTTAAATCGCTCGAAGAAATCTGCATCTACAGCGATTGAAGAAAAACTTGACCGTATTATTGAATTGCTCGAACAGGAGAGAAAGAGGGAATAACTTTTATGTTAAGTAGAAGTCAGTTTTCGATTATATTAGGATTTGCCATCGTTCTTGGTGTCATTGCGGCATTGGTTGACATTCCATTTTGGATATTAATTGTGGTGATATTATTGATTACTGCGGCAGTGAGCTATTTGCCAATCATGATGAACCTCTATATAACGGACGATATGAAAAAGGTTGAGAGGTTTTTAGAAGCTAGACTGAATCAGCCTATCTTTCATTTTTATTATGCGTTAGCAAACGAGGATATCTTTCAGGTAGAAAAAGCACTTCGTGACGTACGTGAAAAATATAAAAAAGCTCATTATTATATGATTTATTCTGTTACATATGCTGCGTATAAAGGAAAGTTAGTGGAGGAAAGAGACTCCATTGCTCAGATCAAGCAGCCAGCGTTGCGATTGTATTATGAGGGGCTATTGGCCATTGAGGAGGAAGAGCTGGAGCGTGCCTCACAACTAGCTAGTGAGCAGAAGAAGCCGTGGATGAAGGAAGCGATATTAGCGGAAGTTGCAGTTAATCGCGGAAATCATGAGCTTACCATCCAGCACCAGCAGGAAGCGATTCGCTTGACGCATGGGCTTCAGAGGTATTTGTTGGTAAAAAAGTATGGGGTTGCGGGTGGAACTCGCGGATAGGATGAGGAAAGTCGCCGATAGGAAGGGCAAACTCGCGGATAAAAATAGGATTCACTATGAAAGCCAATCTCGTTGCCGTGATATTCACGGCCGTTTTTTATTTTCCAAGCAGCAGCGAATTGAACAACTCGTCCCGCATCATCTGTAACCGATTCCAGCTAAACCCTTTCCATCAAATCGTGATAGGAGTATAATATGTGATGGGGAAATGTTGAAAAATTCATACTTATTTATTAGATACATGGGGAAGGGGAACCAGTCATGAATATCGAGAAGTTTCAGGAAAGTATGTATCAACTCATCGTAGAAACATCAACAAAGTTACCAAAGGATGTTCGACGTGCCATTCGTGCGGCGAAGGAAAAAGAGAGCTCAGGTACACGCTCAGCGATGAGCTTAGCAACGATTACAAATAATATTAAGATGGCAGACGACAATGTGTCGCCAATCTGTCAGGATACAGGGCTACCAACGTTTAAAATTAAAACGCCTGTTGGAGCCAACCAAATCGTGATGAAAAAAGCGATTAAAGAAGCGATTGCTCAAGCAACTAAAGACGGAAAACTTCGTCCAAACTCAGTTGACTCTCTTACGGGTGATAACAGTGGAGACAATCTAGGAGAAGGTACCCCTGTTATTAAGTTCGAACAATGGGAAAAGGATTATATCGACGTGCGCCTCATCTTAAAGGGCGGCGGTTGTGAAAATAAAAATATTCAATACAGCCTTCCAGCGGAGCTAGAAGGACTTGGTCGTGCAGGCCGTGATCTAGACGGAATTCGAAAATGTATCATGCACTCAGTATATCAAGCACAAGGACAAGGCTGTAGCGCTGGTTTTATCGGTGTCGGTATCGGGGGAGACCGAACATCTGGTTATGAATTAGCAAAAGAGCAGCTATTCCGTTCGGTGGACGATGTGAATCCTAACGAAGATCTTCGAAAATTGGAAGAGTACGTGATGGATCATGCCAATGAACTGGGAATTGGTACAATGGGATTTGGTGGGGAAACGACCCTCCTTGGTTGTAAAGTAGGTGTCATAAACCGTATCCCTGCGAGTTTCTTCGTATCAGTAGCTTATAACTGTTGGGCATATCGCCGTTTAGGAGTAGAGGTGAATCCAGAAACAGGTGAGATCAACAGCTGGATGTATCAAGAAGGAGAGAACGTAGATTTTGCTGCGGAACAAGAAGCGCAAGCACAAACAGCTGCATCTCAAGAAACAGAGAATCGTGTGGTTACTCTTGAAGCTCCTATCACAGAAGAGCAAATCCGTGAACTTCAAGTGGGCGATGTTGTCAAAATTAATGGCATGATGTACACGGGGCGCGATGCTATTCATAAATATTTGTCTGACCATGATGCACCGATTAACCTTGACGGACAAATCATTTACCACTGTGGACCGGTTATGCTAAAGGATGACGAAGGCAAGTGGCATGTAAAAGCGGCTGGCCCAACAACCAGTATTCGTGAGGAGCCTTACCAAGGAGATATCATGAAGAAGTTTGGTATCCGTGCAGTTATTGGAAAAGGTGGAATGGGTTTAAAAACTCTATCCGCATTAAAAGAACACGGTGGCGTGTACTTGAATGCAATCGGGGGAGCAGCGCAATACTATGCCGATTGTATTAAATCGGTTGAAGGTGTAGACCTTATGCAATTTGGGATTCCAGAAGCAATGTGGCATTTAAAAGTAGAAGGTTTTACAGCAGTTGTGACAATGGATTCCCATGGAAAGAGCTTGCATCAAGATGTGGAAAAATCATCTTTAGAAAAGCTAACTAATTTCAAAGAACGAGTATTTTAATATAGGATCGAGTGCTGTAGTAGCACTCGATTTTTTACATAACGGAGGAACAAATGAAGGGGAATATAATCTTTTTAAATGGTGTTTCAAGTGCGGGAAAAAGCACCTTGTCAAAGGAAATCGTGAAGCTTCTTCCTAACTATTTTCATTTTAGTGTGGATGACTTTGACACAATCATTGAAAGGATGGAAGAACGCGGGACGGACCGTCTAATCCCTGTCCCTACAGAAATGTTTTTCCATCGGTCGATTGCTATGTTTTCCGATCAAGGCATTAATTTGATTATCGATCATGTACTGCACGATCAAGAAACGATAACAGATGCTTATCATACATTAAGAAATTATCCAATCTATTTTGTTGGTGTTCATTGTCCAGTGGAGGAACTGGAGAGGCGGGAAATGGTACGCGGTGATCGAAGAATTGGACAAGCAAGACTACAGCTTCAGTTTGTTCACCAACAGAATGAAGACTATGATATAGAAGTGGATACTTTTACAAACGGTACGGAGGAGAGTGCCCAAGCAATTGCCGAATTTGTTTTAGCTAATGAAGCTTCACTCGGTTTTTCCAAATAACATGAATGATTTTCTCTCTAATTACGGACAATAAGGAAAACTTGTACTGTGAGAGGGGACTACAGATGAAAAAGCTGTTAGCCATCCTTTTTTCCTTATTGCTTAGCTTTTCGACCATCGTCTCAGCAAGTGTCTCCAATGCTCCGATTCACTGGGGCTTTAAAAAATCTTCAAATGAAGAACCGGTCGAAGCCGGAAAAGAGTATGATGAGCTGTTAGAGAAGTACGGAGCCTTTTATAAAGGTGATCCAAAGAAAAAGGACATATTCTTAACATTTGATAATGGCTATGAAAATGGGTACACAGCCAAAGTGCTTGATGTGCTGAAAAAAGAGAAAGTGCCTGCCGCCTTTTTTATAACTGGTCATTACTTAGAAAGTGCCTCTGACCTTGTGAAGCGGATGGCTGATGAAGGCCATATTGTTGGCAATCATTCGTATTATCACCCAGATATGACGACCGTAAGCGACGAAAGATTTTACAGAGAACTTGAAAAAGTTCGTGCAGGTACCGAAGAAATAACCGGTGTTAAACATATGGTGTACCTTCGCCCGCCTCGAGGAGTATTCAGTGAACGTACCCTTATGAAGGCAAAGGAAATGGGCTACACCCACGTTTTCTGGTCTCTTGCTTTTGTTGACTGGTACCGGGACGATCAAAAGGGATGGCAGTATTCTTATAATAATGTAATGAAGCAGATTCATCCGGGAGCGGTACTGTTGTTGCACACTGTATCTAAGGACAATGCGGATGCTCTGGAAACAATCATTAAGGATTTAAAACAGAAAGGTTATACCTTTAAAAGTTTGGATGAGTACACTCGCGGTGAGGCAATGAAGGATCCAATCTTTAAGATTAGGAAACGAAATAAATGATAAATTGTGATGCGGATATCTTTGATGTCCGCATTTTCCTATGGTGATTAGATTTTTAAAAAAGTTATTGTGTTTTATCTTAGAATTATGTAAGATATTCTTCTGCTTCAAAATTTGAAGTCTCTTTAAAAAATAATTCGAAAATAGAAGTTGACTTCTGCGAATTAAGATGATATAGTAATACATGTAGCCGACAACAACGACGTGAAAATAACGTTCAAAAAAGTTTTTCGTAGAAGTTGACAACGGTGAAAAGATATTGTAAGATAATCAAGTGCTTAATTGAACCTTGAAAACTGAACAAGACAACAAACGTCAACGTTAATTCAAAGTTTTAACTTTTTAAGAGCTAATCTTACTCTTTATTGGAGAGTTTGATCCTGGCTCAGGAC
>NZ_JAKFCQ010000040.1:0-70909 GCF_036676585.1 Robertmurraya sp. | reverse complement strand
CAAAGTGTGAGTTAGGTACCCGTGAGTACGGAAAAAAGAACTTTGCGGTAACCAAAGTGTGAGTTAGGTACCCGTGAGCAAAGAAAAAAGAGCGTAGCGGTAACCAAAGTGTGAGTTAGGTTCCCGTGAGTACGGAAAAAAGAGCGTAGCGGTAATCAAAGTGTGGGTTAGGTTCCCATGAGCAAAGAAAAAAGAGCGTAGCGGTAACCAAAGTGTGGGTTAGGTTCCGGAGTAAAGAAAAAGGAGCATAGGTGGTCATCAAAGTAGGAGTTAGGTTCCTTTGAGCAGAGAGAAATGAGGTTAGCGGTAACCAAAGTGTGGGTTAGGTTCCCTTGAATACAGTAAAAAGATCTGAGCGATAATCAAAGTTTAAGTACAGTTTTCAAATTCAAAATAAATACTATATATGCATCATCTTTTTCACAATTTAACTTTTCAGAACAAAATGTGCTTTCCTACTATGGCCCCTTAATACAAAGTGTGATGACAACACCCGCCTCACAGTCTTCCTCGACTTCACCACACCCCCGCACCACTCATAAATCACATTCGTTGTTACTATCCGATCCGGAAACAGCAGCACAAACTCACGGACGCTTCTTACGATTGCATCGTCAATACTTTCAATTGTGCCGCATGTACAGACCAATCTCGTTTCTGTAGCTTCTTTGAAAAATGTATAGCAATGGGAACAATAAATTCCCTTCTGCAGCATCTCATAAGAATAATCAGGTTTCCTTTTTATAGGAGATGTCGTCAAATGATGAGAGAGAAGTTTATTTGCTATTTTCTCATGAAGATGAGTGGTTTTGGTGGGTTTGTTGGCAAGTGTTCTTAGTAAACGCTGGATTTGAGTAGGGTGGATAATGGGTGTTTTTATTGGGGCTTGATAGAGGGTGAACTCAGGATTAACAAACACTAAAAGCGGTTCGATAGGAAGCGTACAACCGTGTTCCTGCAAAAAGCGGCGCAGCAATGCTTCGCTTCTCTGCAACTGTTCTAGGGGATTTTTAATTTCCTTATCTGATGAAGCATACCAACGGTCTCCACTAACAAAAAAATCCCCTTCAAAGTTTTTCACTTCAAACAACAAAACGGATTCTTGAAAAATTGCTAGGGAATCCATTTGAAAAAGATTATTTCCGAACTCAAGCAGAACGTCATTTAACAGCAGAAACTCATTTGTCAATGTACTGACATATTCGTCAAACAACAATTCGCCAGCGTAGCCCTTTTCAAGATGTTGATAATGGCTTACATCTTTTTCACATAGGCTCATTCGTAAAAATAAACTGCGATATAACAATAGGGTTTCTGACTCTTTTCTCGATTTAAGTAACATCTTCCACATCCTTTTCTTTTCAGTGTATATCTTCTCAAATGATTTGTCTAAAAATTCATAAATGTATGCGTTTACACTTGTAAGCCTAATTGCCAACCAATATAATGGAAGTAGAGGTTTATTTTCATTTATGAATGAATACTCATTCATAACAAGTGCTTGAACAAATATACGAACAAATCACACAACAACACAACAACACAACAACACAACAACACAACAACACAACAACAAACACACACCTCAGACCACCATACGAACAAACCAAAACAACCAATAAAGGGGATGGAGCGATGAATTTATCTGCTCAGTTACACGAGACGGCAAAAGCATTGCCTCAAAAAACAGCGTATTATTTTAATGATGAGGCTAGCACGTATGCTGAATTGGATGGGGCAATTACGAAGTTTGCGTCAGGGCTAGAATCACTTGGGGTCAAAAAAGGGGATCATATTGCTTTACTTTTGGGGAATTCACCATATTTTGTTGTTAGTTTGTACGGAGCACTGCGATTAGGGGCAACAGTGATTCCGGTCAATCCGATTTATACTCCGGATGAAATTGGCTATATTATTAAAAACGGGGATGTAAAAACAGTAGTTGCACTGGACCTTTTACTTCCACTTGCAGAAAAAATGCATCATTTACTGCCTGAGGTTGAAAATTATATCATTTGTGAAACACCTCAAGGTAAGGAACGGGGACTTAATAATAGCAACTTAACGGTTGGAGATAAGCTACATACATTTACAAGCATACTCGCATCCGGTGACTTAAGCTATCAGGGACCAGAGCTTAATGAAGATGATGTGGCAGTGATTTTGTACACATCAGGTACAACTGGAAAGCCAAAGGGTGCCATGCTCACTCACAAAAATTTATACAGCAATGCAAAAGATACAGGCGATTATTTGAAAATGAACGATGATGACCGTGTCATTACCACTCTTCCAATGTTTCATGTGTTTTGTTTAACGGTCGCACTTAATGCACCTTTATTAAGTGGGGCAACCATTTTAATTGATCCAAAATTTAGTCCGGCTGAAATTTTCCGCTTATCAAAAAAATATCAACCGACTGTTTTTGCTGGTGTACCTACTATGTATAACTTCCTTTATCAATACGAAGCAGGTGATCCAAAGGACTTACAATCATTACGATTATGTATTTCTGGTGGTGCCTCGATGCCGGTTTCCTTACTGGAAAACTTTGAAAGGAAGTTCAACGTGCTTATTTCTGAAGGATACGGACTTTCAGAAGCTTCACCGGTTACTTGCTTTAATCCGCTTGATCGTCCGCGGAAAGCAGGTTCTATTGGTCAGTCCATTCTTCATGTGGAAAACAAGATTGTAAATGAATTAGGAGAAGAGGTTCCTGTTGGTCAAGTTGGTGAGCTTATCGTTTCCGGTCCCAATGTAATGAAGGGATATTATAAAATGCCAGAGGAAACACAGGCGGCCATTCGTAATGGTTGGTTATACACCGGTGATTTAGCTCGAAAGGATGAGGAAGGTTATTTTTATATCGTTGACCGGAAAAAGGACCTTATTCTTGTCGGTGGCTACAATGTGTATCCGAGAGAAGTAGAGGAAGTGCTTTATAGTCATCCAGATATTATCGAGGTGGCTGTGCTTGGCGTTCCTGATCCGGAACAAGGGGAAGCGGTCAAAAGTTATGTGGTAACAAAGAATGCAGAGCTAACAGAAGAGGACGTGCTTGCTTATTGCCGTGAGAGGTTAGCAAAATACAAGATTCCTAGTTCTGTAGATTTTCTTGAAGAGCTTCCAAAGAATACAACCGGGAAAATTTTACGAAGAGCGTTAAAACAACAAATCATTCAAGCATAGGATTAGAAAAAAGCAGGCTGAAATATGTCTGCTTTTTGATTGAAGGAGGAATGATCTGTGAGCCTTATACTTTTTGAAAAAAAGGACTTCATTGGTTTTGTTACTTTGCATCGTCCGGATGCCATGAATGCTTTCAATTATGACTCCTTGCTGCAACTTCAGGAAATTGTGCGAAAAGTTCGTCATGACCGTGAAGTGCGTGCTGTTCTAATCACCGGTTCAGGTAATAAAGCCTTTAGTGTGGGTGCTGATTTAAAGGAACGGAAACACCTCTCACCAGATGATGTGATGAGAAATGTGCACAAAATCGGAGAAGTATTTTCAGAAATAAGCGAGCTTCCTCAACCAACCATCGCGGCTATTAATGGATATGCCTTTGGTGGTGGAATGGAGCTGGCTCTAGCTTGTGATTTCCGTCTTGCGGTAAAAGGCACTAAAATGGGGTTGACCGAAACGAGCCTTGGAATCATACCAGGTGCAGGTGGTACACAGCGTTTACCACGTTTAATTGGTGAAACAAAAGCATTAGAGCTTATTTTAACTGCTAGAAAAATAACAGCTGAACAAGCAGAACAATTAGGGATCGTGAACAAAGTGACTGAATCGGATGCCCTTATGAATGAATCCTTAGAGCTGGCTAAGGAGATGCTGGCTAATGCACCTATTGCCCTTCAGCAAGCGAAATTTGCTGTTCGTCAAGGGATGAGTGTAGATTTGAATACGGCATTAAAGATTGAAAGGAAAGCTTATGAGGTAACGATACCAACCGAGGATCGGAAGGAAGCGTTACAAGCCTTTAGTGAAAAGAGAAAACCAAATTTTCAAGGAAAGTAGATAAAAGGGCCAGTCGGAAACGATTGGTTCTTTTTTGTAGTATAATAAATATTTAGAAAATTTATAAAAAAGACTTGTAGAAAATAACGGCTCCTTATATAATAATAGGTAGATATTTTAGTGCATAAAAGCATAAAAGTAAAAAAGTGATAGAGAGAGAGTAAGAGGGGGAAATATTATGCTAAGAAAAATGAAATCACTCGCTGCCATTTCGGTTGCAGGAGCATTATTCTTAAGTGGCTGTGGCAGCTCAGAAACAGATAATGCAAATGGAGATTCAGAAGTAAAGACACTTAAAGTCGGTGTAACTCAGATTGTGGAGCATCCATCGTTAGATGCGGCTCTTGAAGGCTTCCAAAAAGCGCTAAAAGAGGAAGGGCTTGAAGTGGAATATGATGTGCAAATTGCACAAGGAGACCAAAATAATAACCAATCGATTGCTAACAACTTTGTTGGTGATAAAGTGGACTTAATTTTTGCTAACTCAACACCAAGTGCATTGAGCGCGTTAAACGCAACGAAGGAAATTCCAATTGTGTTTACGTCTGTTACTGATCCAGTAGGTGCGGGTCTTGTAACGGCTATGGATCAGCCAGGAGATAATATTACTGGTACAACAGATACACATCCAGACGCGATTCCGAATATGGTTAATTTTATGAACGAGAACTTTAGTGGTGGTACGGTTGGAGTTATTTACAATTCAGGTGAACAAAATTCAGTTGCCCAAATTGATCTTGTGAAGGAAGCGCTAAAAGGGACAGACTTGAAGCTTGCTGAAGCTACAGTTTCTACTTCTTCTGAAGTAAAGCAAGCAGCTGAATCATTAATCGGTAAGGCGGATATGTTCTATATCATTACTGATAACACAGTTGTTTCAGCTTTAGAGTCTGTTATTCAAGTAGCTAATGATGAAGATTTACCATTGTTTGTAGGCGAGCTAGATTCGGTAAAACGCGGTGGTTTTGCAGGATTCGGCTTTGACTACGGTGATATTGGCTATGAAGCAGGAGTTATGGCTGCACAAATCCTAAAAGGTGAAAAGAAGGCATCAGAATTACCTGTTCAATATCCACAAAACCTAAAGCTATTAATCAACCAAACAGCTGCAAAGGAAATGGGTATTGAAATAAAGGATGAATGGAAAGAACTTGCGGAACTTGTAGACTAATGAATATTGGTTTGGGCTTCTGGATTTATTCCTTGAAGCCCTTCCGTATTTAAGAAAGGAGAAGCATCTATGTTTACAGCGATTTTTTCATCAGTGGAGGCAGGTGCCATTTATGCCCTTATGGCGCTTGGCGTGTACTTGTCTTTTAGAATACTAGACTTCCCCGATTTAACGGTGGATGGAAGCTTTGTAACCGGAGCATCAGTTGCTGCTATATTAATTGTGTCAGGTACCAATCCTTTTATCGCAACCATGGCGGCACTTGTCGCAGGATTTATTGCCGGTTGCATGACGGGGCTTCTTCACACCAAAGGAGGAATCAATCCCTTATTGTCTGGGATATTAATGATGATTGCTCTTTATTCGATCAACCTACGAATTATGGGGAAATCGAACGTTCCACTTTTATCAGAGGAAACAGTCATTACAAAGATTTCGGATTTTTGGACGAATTTAAATATTGATCAGACAATCGGCTCGTTGTTGGCTTCCATAGGGTTAGCCGACTATACTCCAAAAACATGGGGGATTTTGCTTTTTATGATCATCCTTGCATTTATTATTAAAGGATTGATCGATGCATTCTTAAAGACAGATATCGGCCTGGCGTTGCGCGCGACAGGTGACAATGAAACGATGATTCGAAGCTTTTCTGCTAACACGGATACGTTAAAAGTAATTGGTTTAGGTCTATCCAATGCCCTCGTTGCCTTCGCTGGGGCACTGATTGCTCAGTACAATGGATTTAGTGATGTTGGAATGGGTATTGGTATGATTATCATTGGTTTGGCATCGGTAATTATCGGGGAAGCAATCTTTGGGGCGAAAAAGATTGTTCGTGCGACCTTCGCTGTCATCGGTGGTGCGATCGTGTATCGAATTATTGTTACGTTGGCGTTACGAGTAGAGTTTTTAGAAACGGGAGATATGAAGTTAATTACTGCGATTATTGTTGTTTCTGCCCTTGTTGTTCCTAAGTTGGTTAATCAGCAAAAAGAAAGACAACGTAAGAAAAAACGCCTGCTTGAATCCGCATTAAGACAAAATAACTCCTTAGAGAAGAGTGGTGAACAGCTTGCTGCAGCTAAATCAGATTTATAAAGTGTTTAATGAAGGAACACCGGATGAAAAAATTGCCATTAATCATGTTAATTTGTCTTTGAATAAGGGAGACTTTGTCACTGTGATTGGAAGTAACGGAGCTGGGAAATCCACTCTTATGAACCTTATCTCTGGGAAAATGTTTCCTGATATTGGTCAGGTGAAGGTAGATGGCCAGGATGTTACTACAATGAAAGAGCATAAACGTTCCCGTCTCATTGGTCGGGTGTTTCAGGATCCAATGGCAGGAACAGCTCCTTCTATGACGATAGAAGAAAATTTAGCAATCGCCTATTCAAGAGCATCCTCACGAGGGTTGAGCAGAGGAGTAACCAAAAAACGCCGTGAATTTTTTATCGAAAAATTAGAGTCACTTCATCTAGGACTTGAAAATCGACTTCAGGCGAAGGTTGGACTTTTATCAGGAGGGGAGCGCCAAGCATTATCCTTATTGATGGCAACCTTTACGGATCCAAAAATCCTTCTTTTAGATGAGCATACAGCTGCTCTTGATCCATCACGAGCGGAGCTTATTACAAACCTAACTAGAGATATCGTGAATGAAACGAATTTAACGACGTTGATGGTCACCCATAATATGCAACAGGCACTTGATCTTGGTAACCGACTGATCATGATGGATAGTGGGCAAATCATTTTTGAAGCAAATGAAGAGGAAAAATCAAAGCTAACTGTCGAAAAGCTTCTAGAGGAATTCCAGCGTATTCGTGGTTCTAAAATGAGTAGTGACCGTTCGGTGCTTGTATAGAGAACACATCAGAGAGACTCTCTGTGTGTTTTCTTTTTTTGTGTCTCTTGATGGATATTATCTGTACAGGTATAATATTCGATATTGAGTTTCCAGTTTTATGTATTTTGTTAGATTCGTAGAGGATAGACAACATGGTGGTGAATTTTTTTGGAAGAAGTAGTTTCTGTTAGAAGTAACAGTGAGTTTCGAAAGGGAATACAAGCAGGATTGTCGATTGGCATTGGCTATTTTCCAATTGCGTTAACATTTGGTTTGCTCGCAAAAACAACAGGACTTACTGTTACTGAAACCGTACTAATGAGTATGATTGTATTCGCTGGTGCTTCTCAATATATTTCACTTAGCTTGCTCACGCTTGGTACAGGAGTATTTGAGATTGTATTAACAACATTTATTGTAAACATCAGACATTTTCTCATGTCAGCTTCCTTGAATGAAAAAGTTGAAAAGGAAGGGACTTCACTTAAAATGCTCTATTCATTTGGAATAACAGATGAGACGTTTTCTGTTGCCGCATTAAAAGATGGCAAGGTTTCGACTGGTTTTCTGTTTGGAGTCATTACCGTTTCATATTCGAGCTGGGTCATTAATTCTGGTTTAGGCCATATTATTGGTGCTTCTCTACCACAGACTCTTCAAGAAAGTATGTCTGTTGCTCTTTATGCGATGTTTATCGGACTTTTGGTTCCTTCGATGAAAAAGAGCGTGAAGGTGGTCTTTTTAGCGGTAATAGCCGCGAGTTTTAATACGATATTTACCATGACAGAAGTCCTTTCTACTGGCTGGTCCATTGTCGCTTCCACTTTGCTTTCAGCTATTATAGTGGAAGTTGTTCAAACACTAAGGGGACGGGAGGGAGAGCAGGAACATGAAAAGTGAGATTCTATGGATGATTGTCGGAATGGGATTTGTCACTTATATTCCAAGAATGCTTCCGTTCGTCCTTTTTAAAGGAAAAGAATTACCCACATTTTTGCAAGGAATTCTGAAAAACGTACCATATGCAACGCTTGGGGCACTAATATTCCCTGGCATATTATTTATTCAAGATGACCTTTGGTATGGTATCCTTGGGGCTGCAGCCGCGTTTATCGCTGCTTTTCTTGGTGCAAATGTAATAATAGTCGTTATTGGTTCAATCACGGTACTTACGGTGTATTCCTATTTTTTCTAAGCTGTTTCTCCCGGAGGAACAGTTTTTTTAATATCTTTTGGGATATAGTAATTACTGGTTCTAAATCCTATTTTTATTACTAAAATAAGTACAAAAGGATTGGACAAGGTGGAAAGGGGAGATATTTTTTGGCTAAGAAAATTGGCTTGTACGGTGTGCTTGCCTTTTGTTTATATGTACTCTTTTTTTACTGGTATTTATTTTATTTTTCACAATCAAGCTTGCCGTTTGAATACCAGGGTACGAAGGCAGATCCTGCTACTTTTTTTAATGAAAGAGAGTTAATGTTAACAGAAGAATACTCAAAAATTCGTAACTTCTTGTTTTTTATCTCGACCCCAATTGAATGGTTATTTTATTTGCTTATTCTATTGTTTGGTCTATCTAAGGCGTTTAAGCGCTGGTCGGAACAATCGGCCAAATATCGGATTCTCCAGCAGGCAATTTATTTAATTTGGTTGTCAGTAGCTGCCTTCATAGCTACGACTCCATTAAGCTATGTTAGCTATTCACTCTCAAAGAAATACAATATTTCAACACAATCCTTTTCGTCTTGGATGAAGGACGAGTTGATCGATTTTTGGATTAATTACGGTACTTTGTTTCTCATTGTGACCGTTATGTATTGGCTGATGAGAAAGAGCGGTAAGAAGTGGTGGTTTTATGCGTGGTTAATTTCCATACCGTTCACTTTATTTATGATGTTTTTACAGCCAGTAGTGATTGATCCATTGTACAATGATTTTTACCCTCTTAAAAATAAGGAGCTTGAGGCTAAAATCCTTGATATAGCCGACTCGGCTGGAATTCCTGCAGAGCATGTATTTGAAGTGAATATGGCAGAAAAGACGAATGCCCTCAATGCGTATGTAACAGGAATTGGATCCAATTCTAGAATTGTTTTATGGGATACGACTCTTAATCGATTAACAGAAGACCAAATTCTATTTATCATGGCTCATGAAATGGCACATTATGTGGAAAAGCATTTGTATATTGGAATTGCTGGGTATTTGGTGTTCTCCTTGCTAGGACTTTATATCATCTCGAGGTTAATGAGAGTGATTGTGAGCAGATGGGGAGAGGCATTAAAAATTTCTGCGGTTAACGATATTGGATCACTCCCACTGTTTCTTTTGCTGTTATCGATGCTAATGTATGTATCAAGTCCATTTTCAAATACGGTGTCACGATACCAAGAGATGCGTGCAGATCAATATGCAATTGAAATGACGCAGAATTCAGAGGCAGCGATTGGAACATTCCAAGAGCTAACAAAAGCGGGGCTTAGTCAGGTAAATCCACCTCTACTTGTAAAAATATTCCGTTATGGTCATCCAACCATGCTTGAGCGTATTACAAGAATTGAAGAATATGAACTTGAGCAAAGAAATCAGCAATAAGAAGAAAATGGGGCCCTTTAAAGGAGCCCCATTTTCTTCTTAAGTCCCAAATCTCTTCGTCAACAGCTTGTATTCATTTGATAGCTTAAAAAACTCTTGTCTGTTTCTTTCGTCAATGGCTTGATCAATTCGTTTTGTTAGTTTTTCTTTTTCCGCTTTTAACAATGATTCTGACAGCAGCATCTCAACGTACAAATCTAACACAAATGATTCCTTCGCTTTTTTACGATTCATGGCACTGGATTTCATTAGCTCTGTATAAGATTTTTCTTTCATTGAAATCACCTCTGATGTCTTTTTCATATTATATTTAACAATATAGAAAATATCAACAGAATTTTTAAAAAATTTAGAAAGTTTAAGTTTCAATTGTGAACTAATTCCGAATTTTTTACAAAATCTAATATTGTTTTTATTCAAGCTGATATGATAGGAGGTGAATCAAAATTGTGATAAGGAGATGAAAGAATGAGAATGCAGCATCAAAGAAATTTGGTAGAGGAGTACGAAATTAACCCATTTACGATGGTGATTATGCCTACTACGTATGGGTGCAAAACATATTCAAAGGTATATGAAACAGAAGATACTTGCCTTTCCCCTTTTAAGCCCATTGAAATAATAAAAAAGAGCTGTCAGTTTTTTGGATCAAGTTATGAAGGTAGAAAGGACGGAGTTAGACAGCTAACTGGAATCACACATAAGGTCCCCATTCCTGTTTCCCCTACAAATTTCATCTATTTTTTTCCAACCACTTCCCCCGATAATTCGGAATGTATTTGGCTTGCTCATGAGCATATCGTCGATTATAAAAAGGGTGATAAGAGTGAGACGACGGTCATGTTCACGAACAAGGAAGTCATGGATATTCCAATTTCCTACAACTCTTTTCACAACCAAATCTCAAGAACCTTGCTAGTACGATCCAAGTTAGGAAAGCGTCTAGAGGATACAAGAACCATGTATGTGAATTTTGGGAAAAAGATGAGGGCGTCAGAAAACCAACTGGATTACGGAAATTACGGGCATTAAGTCAACATAAACAGGAGCAGCTCTATGCTTCTGTTTTGTTATTTTGTCGCTTATATAAATAATACTCAAGCAGTTCTTGGACTTTGTTTCGAATTCTTGGATTAAAATAATTATGATGCTCTTCGTATCCTTTATAAAGAAAGGTGAACATCGTAAATGCTTCGTCGTGATTAGACTGGTATACTTTCATTTTATTTTTACTCATATAGCGCTTAATCTCACTAAGTTCCTTTTGGACGACCTTCATGGTTTCTTCAATTAAATGAAGATATGGTTCCTTTAACTTAATGGTACTTGTATTAACACTTTGAATGTCACGATTTAGAACGGTAAGTACCATTGGTAAGTAAATGGCCTGCTCAATCATATTTCTTTCTTCCGGTGGAATTCTAGTCATATTTATCGAACCTTTCAGACTAAAATAAGAACATTTGTTCTCTTTTATTTTATACGATTCAAGAGGGAAAGGCAAGATGCTAACTTTACCTATTTATTGGAATGTAGTAGTTGTGCGTTAGTTTGCGAAAAGAAAAAAGAAAAAATAAGTTTTTTAGAAGGAATAATATTTCTGTTATCGAAGTAAATAAGTAAATATGAAGGAGATGATATGGGTGAATAAAAGAACGTTAGTGGCAGAAGATTTATATCTACTAAAATCAGTAGCAGACCCCCAGCTAGCTAGCAATGGACAAGACCTTGTGTATATTCAAACGTCAATCGATGAAAAGAAAAATGATTATGTCTCCAATATTTTTTACATGAATGTAGAGGAGAAATCGGATCCTGTTCAATGGACTTTTGGTACGGAGCGAAATTTTTCTCCAAGATGGTCACCATGTGGTGAGAAGGTAGCGTTTGTTTCAACGAGAAGCGGTAAGGGACAGATATACATACTGCATAAAAAGGGTGGGGAAGCGAGACAGCTTACAAACATAGCTCATGGGGTTAGCAATCCGGTTTGGTCACCTGATGGAAAACAAATCGCTTTTACTACCGGGTTAAAATCAGGGGAAGAACTTAGTGAGAAAGAAGAGAAAAGTGAGGAAAATCCAAAGCTTCTCAAGCCATTAGTAGTAGAGAAGATGAAGTATAAATCGGATGCAGTCGGATTCCTAGATGAAAAAGTAAAACAGGTTGCTATCGTGAACGTTGAAAGTGGAGAGGTACAGCTGATTACTTCGGGCAATACGGATATCCATTTACAAAGCTGGTCCCCAGATGGGAATACACTTGCAGTATCAGCTGATCTAAGCGAAGATACAGATTTTTCGTTCATAAATGATTTCTTTTTATTAGATATAAAGACAAAAGAGCTAAGAAAAGTGACAGAAGGTACAGGTTATTTTGGCAGTGCTAGCTTTTCTCCGGATGGAAAATATATCGGATTGTTTGGTCACGAAAGAGAGTTTGAGAATGCGACTTTGACCAAGCTTTGGATTTATGATGTTGAGGGAGAAACATTATCTTGCTTAACGGAAGGTACTGACTTGCTTGTCGGAGACTTCGCAATCGGAGATTTTCATCAAGGGGTAGTCACTCCAGGTTTGCTTTGGGGAGAAAACAGTACGAGTTTTTATTTCTTGGCATCCGATCATGGAAATACAGTTCTATACTACGGTTCGGTAGAAGGCGAGCTGTATCCAGCATTGCTTGATAAGCAGCATGTATACGGTGCAACTACGGGTGGACAAGTGAATCGAGCAGTCGTTGCAATCAGTAAACCAACGGAGCCAGGAGATCTTTACCTATTGGATGTACCAACGGGAGAGCTTAAGCAACTGACAAATGTAAATAAAGAATTTCTTGAGGAGGTCGTCCTCGCAGAAGTGGAAGAAATTGAATGTACATCCACCGATAACTGGCAGTTACATGGTTGGATCATGAAGCCGGCTACATTCAATAAAGGTGAAAAGTATCCGTGTATTTTAGAAATTCACGGTGGACCTCACGCAATGTATGCCAATACGTATTTTCATGAATTTCAAATGTTAGCTGCAGCTGGATATGCTGTTTTATTTATAAATCCAAGAGGCAGTCACGGATACGGGCAGTCATTTGTTGATGCAGTACGTGGAGACTATGGTGGAAGAGATTATGCAGATTTAATGGATGCGGTCGATTATGCATTGAAAAAGTTTGACTTTATAGATGAAAATAAATTAGGGGTTACTGGCGGAAGTTATGGCGGCTTTATGACAAACTGGATTGTTGGACACACGAACCGATTTAAGGCGGCAGTTACTCAGCGCTCCATTTCGAACTGGATTAGCTTTTACGGAGTAAGTGATATAGGGTATTATTTTAACGCATGGCAAATAAAAGCGGAGCTTGAGGACTTAGATACATTGTGGAAGCATTCCCCACTCGCTTATGTAAAAAAGATAGAAACACCTCTCCTTATCCTGCATAGTGAAAAGGATTATCGTTGTCCAATCGAGCAGGCTGAGCAGTTATACATTGCGTTAAAGCATCGTAAAAAAGAAACGAAATTCGTGCGTTTCCCTGAATCGAATCATGAGTTATCAAGAAGCGGGAAGCCTAATTTAAGAATCGAGAGACTAAACCATATTCTTGGATGGTTTAAAGAATATATTCAATAATCTAGTAAGTACCCATGGGAAATGAGTCCTGTGGGTATTTTTGTCATAAAATGGGCGAATCCGTTCTCTTTTTCAATTAGGAGGTGTACAATATGAAAAAAAGGACCATGTTAGAATAATATGCAGCTTATTTACGTGAGGAGATTAAGTAATGGATGTAGAATTAATCAAAGCTTGGTTTACTCTTGAAAATATTATGGATTTAATAGAAAAATACCGTTCCTTTGGCCCACTACCGGGAATATTACTTCCATTACTAGAAGCGTTTCTTCCGTTTTTACCACTTTTCCTTTTTGTGATGGCAAATGCAAGTGCATTTGGATTATGGTTTGGATTTTTATTTTCTTGGATAGGTGCATCTGGTGGAGCATTAATTGTTTTTCTCTTAGTTAGGAAGTTTGGTCAAAAGAGAATATTAAACTTTTTAAAAAAGCATCCCCAAGTACAAAAACTCATGGTTTGGGTGGAGAACCATGGATTTGGACCACTGTTTTTACTTTTATGCTTTCCTTTTACACCATCAGCTGTTGTGAACATTGTAGCTGGTTTATCTAAAATAAGTATTGCTCAATATATGCTAGCTGTTTTGACCGGGAAAATGGTGATGATTTTTATGATTAGTTTTGTTGGCTACGATATACATTCTTTGATTACTCAACCCGTCCGTACAGCGATCGTTGGTTTTGTTATTATATTGCTTTGGTTTATAGGAAAAAGAATTGAGGCCCGTCTCAACCGTGTTGAAACGAGAGTAAGTGAACCGCAAAGATCAAAATAAAGGACGGATAGCAAACTAGGAGGAAAAGTATGAGATTACAGGGGAAAGTAGCAATCATTACAGGGGCGGCCAATGGAATTGGCTTTGCGGCAGCGAGTTTATTTGCGAGAGAAGGCGCAAAGGTGGCTTTAGCGGATTACGATGCCAGCTTAGGAGAAACAAAGACAGAGGAATTAAGGGCAAAGGGGTATAAAGTGGCTTTTTTTCAAGTAAATGTGGCTGATCGTGATAGTGTAAATGCAATGGTGGAGGAAGTAGTTGGTCGTTTTGGTGGGATTGATATTCTAGTGAATAATGCTGGTATTACTCGCGATGCGATGCTGTCGAAGTTAGCGGTAGAAGATTTTCAGCAAGTGCTTGATGTTAATTTAACTGGAGTATTTCATTGTACACAAGCCGTACTACCTATTTTAGTTTCTAACGGAAAAGGGAGAATCATTAATACGTCATCTGTCTCTGGAGTATACGGAAATGTGGGTCAAACCAATTATGCTGCCACCAAAGCAGGCGTGGTTGGTATGACAAAAACATGGGCCAAGGAGCTTGGGCGTAAAGGAATCAATGTAAACGCAGTGGCCCCAGGTTTTATCTCTACAGGAATGACAGCCAAGGTACCGGAAAAAGTATTAGAGCAAATGAAGATGATGGTCCCACTTGGTCGACTGGGAAATCCGGAAGACATTGCGAATGCTTACCTATACTTAGCATCGGATGAATCCAATTATGTGAATGGAACTGTGCTACATGTTGATGGAGGAATCATGATGTAATTTGAAGCTAGTCCAAATATTTGGGCTAGTTTTTTTGCGTTTTTTCCTGTGTAACTTTCGCGTAAAAGCGAATGGATGGGAAGAGAGGGAGGTCCTAATTGCCCGCCCAAACAAATCCCCCAAGGAACGGTCAAATAGAACCGCCAGCCAAACTCCTTCCATTCCTCACCTACTGCCTATTCAGCAAATACCCCGTAATGATCTGATTAACATAACTAGGCTGTCTGGTTGGCAGCTGGTGTGATTCTCCTTTTATAACAAAGATCTCGACATCAGCCAGTACTTTTTTATACGTTTTAATGTACGTATTAAACGAATCGGATCTACTTCCGTACATTAGCAGAACAGGTGCAGTGATTTTTGCTAAATCATCTTTGCAGTTAAAATGCATAACATCATAGTAGTATTTTGACCAGACGTTCGGGTTTGCTTTAAGCATATGCTCTTTTAACTCACGGCGAAGTTGTCTATCTTTTGTGTGAGCTATGGCAAGGCTAGTAGATAAAAGCTTCTTACCATTTTTTGCGATAAACACACCTAATCGATGCTCATTTTTTATCATCCAATGATCAACAATAGGATAACCACCAGATAATATGAGAGTATGGACTCTGTTTGGATGATGTATAGCCAAATATTGAGCAATTGCTCCACCAGAGGAATAACCAAAAATAACAGCCGCTGTAATAGTCAACTGATTCATTAACTCAATGATATCCTCGCCAAATCGTTTGACGGACACTTCTCTTTCCACATTGTATGAGCTGTCCCCGTGTCCAGGTAAATCGGGCAAAATAATACGGAAATGCTTGGATAAAGCTTTTTGCTCGTAAAAAACTTTCCTTCCCATGCCTGGAGGATGAAGGAAAATAATAGGAATTCCTTCACCGATATCTTCATAACAGATACGTTCATCATTACTTACAATGCTCTTCATGCAGTATCTCCTATCCATGTTTCTTTATGAATAGTATGTGAATAGTGAATGGTGTTCAAAGTAGGAATAAAATACCAGTTGATAAAATTATAAAAACTGCCTAATTACTTAGTTGTAATTAAAATTACTTAAAATTATTGAAACTTATCGTGTAATTACTTATAATTACTTATAAATAATTAATGAGAGTTGAAAAAATCATGTATCAAGAAGAACGTTTAGTAGCTATTCTTAGTTATTTAAAAGAATATAAACGAATTTCTGTTGAAGAAATTTGTTCAGAACTAGAGGTTTCAAGAGATACCGCTAGAAGAGACTTGGTTCGCCTTGAAGAGGAAGGGCGAATTATCCGGACAAGAGGAGGAGCATTGCTTCCAACCGAACATCAGATGGTTATGGACTATAACCATCGTTTAAAGGTGGTTTCAAGTGAAAAGCAGGTGATTGGGGAAAAAGCCGCAACATTCCTAAAAACAGGAGATGCCATCATTTTAGATGCTTCGACTACAGTTCAAGCATGTGCCGAGCATGTAGAAAATATGGAATGTACGATTATTACCAATTCCATTAACTCTGCAGAAATTTTATCAAAGCATCCACTCATCTCCATTCATCTTGTTGGAGGAGAGCTGCACAAAAAGCATCGTTATTTGTTTGGATCACAGGCGATTGAGAAATTGGCCCAGTATTCTGTTGATAAAGCTTTTATTGGAGCAGTGGGTATATCCGAAATGGGTTTGACAAGTGCTCATGAAGAGGATGGGATGTTAAAGAAAAAAATGATGCAGCAGGCTAGACAAGTGATTGTATTAGCAGATCATACAAAATTTGGAGTAAATGGTTTCTTTCAATTTGGAAGTTTTACAGATATAGATGTACTAATCACGGATCGTATGCCTAGTGGTGACTTTATGCAACTCTTACAAGAGAAAGATGTAGAGTTAGTCATAGCTGGCGAGGGGGAGGAAGAAGAAAATGACTAATCTAATCGCAATTGACTTAGATGGTACATTATTGAGCCACGAAAATACCATCAGTGCTGAAAACATGGAGGCGTTGACTTTTGCCCATAATCAAGGAGTAATGGTCGTAATTGCAACAGGACGTTCTTATCACGATGTCAAAAACATACTTAATGATTGTAACTTTCCCATTACTCCATGGATTATTTCAGCGAATGGATCAACCATTCATCACCCGAACGGTGAGAAAGTTCACTCGGTTCCCATTGATAAAGATGCAGCAGAACCAATCTTGAAATGGCTTGAGGATGAAAACTTTTATTATGAAGTGTTTGCCGACAATACTTTGCTTACACCACAGCATGGGAGAGAGCTACTATCAATGGAAGCAGAAAAACTGAGAACGGAAAATCCCTCTGTCAAAGAAGAGGATATACAGCGAGCATTAGCGACTCAGTACAGTCAAACGGGATTTGAATTTGTCCCCTCCTATCAAGATATCATTAGTAACGATGCAGACATTTATAATATTCTTGCCTTTTCCTTTCATGATGAAAAATTAAATAGAGGAAAAGAAAACTTCCGAGGATTAAAAGGGTTGAATATTGTTTCGTCGGGTAAACATAATTTTGAATTTATACATGAAAACTCCTCAAAAGGAAAGGCTTTAGAAAAATTAGGAGAAATCATACAAATTCCACTTCTAAAAATGGCAGCAGTGGGAGATAATTACAATGATATATCCATGTTAACGATGGTAGGAAGAAGTGCTGCCATGGGAAATGCTGATGATGCAGTAAAAGAAAAAGCACATGAGGTAACTCTTGAAAATCATGAACATGGAGTTGCTCATTTTATCTATCGTCTCCTAAAAAAATAGATATCCATGGTTGGCGTAACTTGATTGCAAGGCGTGACAACCAAGATATAAAAGGTCAACCATATTGGTTGGCCTATTTCATTTCTTAAATTACGATTTTAAAAATGGAAGGAAAAAGCGGTTCATGGATAGTAGGTTATTACCCTATTTCCGGGAGTACCTATGGTAAGATAATAGGATAGATAAGGAACGTACGAGGGAGGTTTTCTTATGGCAGTTCACTTAGTTATCGGGAGATCTGGAACTGGAAAAACGCAATTGTGTTTAGATGAGATAAGAGAAGAAATGCTGCAACGCCCAGTGGGAGATCCAATTGTTTACTTAGTACCTGACCAAATGACATTTTCTTCTGAATATAAATTGATTACAACACCTGGGCTTGGGGGAATGATTCGAACTCAGGTTTTTAGTTTTTCAAGACTAGCCTGGCGAGTGTTGCAGGAAACTGGTGGGAATACTAGGTACCATTTAAATAGTGTTGGTATTAATATGTTGATTCGTAAGATTGTTGAGGAGAGAAAAGCAGAATTAAAGCTCTTTAATCTTTCTGCTGACAAAAATGGGTTTATCCAGCAGCTCGAACAAATGTTGGTTGAATTTAAAAGATACTTAGTCAGACCAGAAGAATTGCTCATTCAACAGCAATCTGAGCAAATGAATAAAGTCCTTCGTGATAAATTACATGATTTAGAGTTGATTTATAAACATTTTGAAGATGCCCTTTTTGGTTCATACGTGGACTCTGAGGATTATTTCAAATTATTAGCTGAAAAAATTCCGTTATCTCATTATCTTAAGGATGCAGAAATATATATTGACGGATTTTATAGTTTTACACCACAAGAGTATTTCATCATAAGTCAGCTCATGAAGCATTGTAAAAAAGTAACGATCACTCTTACTTTAGATGAGCCGTACAATGAAAAATATCCAGATGAATTGCATTTATTCCGTATGAATGCTGAGACTTGTCAAAGTCTTTATGAGATTGCTAGAGTAGAAAAATTAGAAATAAGAGAAACCATTTTATCTGAGCAAAAGAGATGGCAGCATCCATCACTTAAGCATTTGGAAACATTTTTTGATACGCGTCCTACAATTGTATTTAAAGGGGAAACTGCTGTTACGATTGGACAAGCAGTTAATCGTCGAGCGGAAATTGAAGGAATTGCACGCGAAATTCTATCACTTGTTCGAACAAATAATTATAGATACAAAGACATTGCCATTATGATGAGAAATGGTCATGAATACAAGGATTTAATTGAAACGGTCTTCGATGATTACGAAATTCCTTTCTTTGTGGATCAAAAACGTACGATGCTTCATCATCCTGTTATCGAACTTATTCGCTCCACGCTTGAAGTGATCAACGGATACTGGCGGTATGAACCTGTGTTTCGAGCGGTAAAAACAGAGCTTCTTTATCCGCTTCATGTCGATTCTAATAAAATGAGAGAGCAAATGGACCAGCTTGAAAACTTTGTCCTCGCGTTTGGAATTCAAGGAGATAAGTGGACAAGACGTGATCGTTGGGTATATCGCCGAATGAGAGGACTTGAATTAGAATCGGTTGCCCAAACGAATAAGGAAAAAGACCTCGAACAAAAGTTAAACGAGCTTCGACTGATGATCTCAGCACCGATCCTTCGCTTATCAAGAAGATTGAAAAAAGCTGAGAATGGCAGCAAATTAGCGGAGGCACTCTTTCTTTATCTGGAGGAATTAGAAATCCCTGCAAAGCTTGAGCGATGGAAAATTGCTGAAGAGGAAAAGGGAGAATTAACAAAAGCAAGAGAGCATGATCAAGCATGGAACGGTGTGATTGAGCTTTTGGATCAGTTTGTTGAAATGTTAGGGGATGAAAAAGTTTCTCCAAAGCAGTTTTCAAATGTTTTGGATGCAGGATTAGAAGCACTGCAGTTCTCTTTAGTGCCCCCGGCAATGGACCAAGTGCTGGGTGCTGATCTTGAAAAATCCCGTCTAACCGATGTGAAAGTAGCTTTTATTATTGGAATAACAGAAGGGGTTCTACCTGCTAAATTTTCGGAGGATGGAATATTTGCCGATGAGGACCGGGAGCAGTTATTACAAAATGGTTTAAAGATTTCCGCGAGCAGTAAAACCCGTTTATTGGATGAGGAATTTATCGCCTACAAGGCTTTTACCACTCCGTCTGAGCGATTGTATGTTTCTTATCCACTAGCAAATTCTGAAGGAAAGGCATTAATAGCCTCGCCATATATTAAGAGAATGGTTGATATGTTCCCAGATGGTGAAGCTCTATCGTTCATGACTGAGCCTTCGGAGCTTGCTGAGTTGGAACAATTAAAATTTGTAGCACATCAAAATACGGCTTTGGCTTATTTAACTTCACAGCTTCAACTAAAGAAAAGAAATTACCCTATCTACGACTTATGGTGGGATGTGTATAACTATTACCAGTCAAAACCGCATTTTCAAAGGGACGTAAGGAAAGTACTTTCCAGCTTAACCTATGAAAATCGAACATCTAAGCTGTCCGAGGAGACAAGCAAGGATTTGTATGGAGAAGAAATCCAATCGAGTGTCAGCCGAATGGAAATGTTCCATAGCTGCCCGTTTTCACATTTCTCCCAGCATGGGTTAAAGCTTAGAGAACGCCAAGTATTTAAGCTGGAAGCACCGGATATTGGAGAGCTCTTTCACGCGGCATTAAAGTATATAACCGAAACAATTGTGGCCAGCAAATTGTCATGGTCAGATGTGTCAAAGGATGAAATGGAAAATTTGGCAAAACAAGCAGTGGATTTACTTGCACCAAAACTACAAAATGAAATTCTATTAAGCTCGAATCGCCACCATTATATTAAACGAAAGCTAGAACAAATTATTCAGCGGGCTTCGCTTATTTTACGTGACCATGCGAAGGCAAGTGGGTTTGCACCGGTAGGACTTGAATTACCATTTGGACCAACGGAACAAATAAAGCCTGCACCATTTACCTTGAAAAATGGAACAAAGATGGAGCTAGTGGGCCGTATTGACCGAGTAGACAAAGCCGCTCATGACGGTGAAGTGTTCCTGCGAATACTCGACTATAAATCCAGTGCAAAAGACGTAAATGTAAACGAAATTTATTATGGTTTGGCCCTGCAAATGCTTACGTATTTAGATATCATTATTTCAAACTCTGAATCTTTGATTGGTACTAAGGCTAGCCCAGCAGGGGTTGTGTATTTCCATGTGCATAATCCGATGATAAGTACGAGCAAAATGCTTACGTTAGATGAGATAGAAATAGAGCTTTTCAAAAAATTTAAGATGAATGGTTTATTGCTAGGCGAAGAAAATGTGATCAAACTTATGGATCAAACATTAGAGTCTGGTGAATCGACGATTATCTCTGCAGGAATTAAAAAAGACGGGTCGCTAACGAAAAGATCAAAAGTGGCTAGTAAGGAAGAATTTAATCAGTTGCGTTCGTATGTTAGAAGTATGTACGTAAAAACAGGAAATAGTATAGTCGACGGTGCCGTTCAAATTTCTCCTTATAAAATGAAGGAGAAAACACCTTGTACTTTTTGTTCTTTCAAGTCTGTTTGTCAATTTGATGAGTCATTACAGACCAATAAATATAGGATGCTGAAAGTTGAAGATAAGGAGACTGTAATAGAAAAAATGCGAAAGGAGAGTGTTGAAAATGGCGAGCATGAAACTTCCACCGAAGCCGAGTGATGTGACTTGGACAGATGACCAGTGGAAAGCAATTGTTGCGAACGGACAGGATATATTAGTTGCTGCCGCAGCAGGGTCAGGAAAAACGGCCGTTCTTGTTGAGAGAATGATCAAGAAAATTGTTTCGGAAGATGATCCGATGGACGTAGATGAGATGCTAGTCGTTACCTTCACAAATGCTTCCGCGGCAGAAATGAAGCACCGTATGGGAGAGGCGCTCGAGAAGGCGATTGATGAAAATCCCACATCGAGACATCTTCGAAAGCAACTAAGTTTACTAAATAAGGCAAGCATATCAACTCTTCATTCCTTTTGCTTAGAGGTAATTCGGAAGTTTTATTATAAAATTGAAGTTGATCCCGGTTTTAGAATTGCTGACGAAACGGAAGCACAGCTCTTAAGAGATGAGGTTTTAGATACTTTATTCGAAGAAGAGTACGGGAAGGAAGCTAATACTGAATTTTTTGATTTAGTTGATATGTTTTCAAATGACCGCAGTGATGCGGCCCTTCAAGTGATTATCCGGGAGCTTTATGACTTTGCACGTTCAAATCCATCGCCCAAGAGCTATCTACAATCAATTATTGATATGTATGATGTAGATGAACAAACAACGATCGAATCATTGCCCTTTTATCAGACACTTCTTTTCGATATTCAACTCCAGCTTCAAGGAGCAAGGGGCTTATTTGAAGCAGCTCTTGAAATAACGAAGCTTCCAGAAGGACCAAGTCCTCGAGCGGAAACTTTTACTGATGATATAAGAATAATTGACCGACTACTTGAAGCTAGTAACGAATCGTGGGATGAGTTATATAACACATTGCTAAGTGAATCTTTTTCAAAGCTTAAACCATGTAAAAAAACGGAGTATGATGAGGTTCTATTAGAAAAATCCCAAAAACTTCGAGACAAAGGAAAGAAAATGGTTCAAGCCTTACAAGCTGAGCTTTTTTCGAGAAAACCGCAAAGCTTCATTCATGATATGAAACAAATGAAGTCATATATTCAAACATTGGTTAGACTTGTCGAAGAATTTTCTATACGATTCGATTTTATAAAGAGGGAAAAAGGACTCGTCGACTTTGCTGATTTAGAGCATTATTGTCTCCAGATTTTATCAGACCCACAAGAAAGTACGGACCATGAGTTCAAACCTTCTGAGGAAGCAATGTCCTATCGCCGTCAATTTAAAGAAGTTCTTGTGGATGAATATCAAGACACAAATATGGTACAAGAAGCGATTTTAAATTTAGTAACTAAAGACGAAGAGAATACAGGGAATTTGTTTATGGTGGGAGATGTAAAGCAATCGATTTATCGCTTCCGCTTAGCAGAGCCGAATTTATTTTTGGGTAAATATAATCGATTTACCTCACAGGGTGACGAATCTGGGCTTCGAATTGATTTAGCTCGGAATTTCCGGAGCCGAAAGGAAGTCCTTCATGGAACCAACTATCTATTCAAGCAGATCATGGGTGTATTAGTTGGAGAAATCAACTATGATGAAGCAGCTGAGTTAATTACTGGTGCGTCCTACCCAGAGGAAGCTGTTCCAGTTGAGTTGTTGATTATTAATAGTGATGGTAAAGAGGAAATTTCGAGTGAAGAAGGAGATAATGAGATCCAAGGTGACTCCTTTGATGAAGAAGAACTGGAACAATCTCAGCTTGAAGCCAAGCTTATTGCGGGCAAAATACACGATCTGATTCAAGGACGAAAGCCTGTTTACAGTCCTAAAACAAAAAGCTCTAAGCCGGCTTCGTATAAAGATATTGTCATTTTGCTTCGATCTATGACGTGGGCTCCGCAGATTATGGAGGAGTTAAAAGATCAGGGAATTCCGGTTTATGCAAACCTTTCAACGGGTTATTTTGAAGCAACAGAAGTCGTTATTATGATGTCTCTGTTACACGTCATTGATAACCCATATCAGGATATCCCACTTGCTTCTGTCCTTCGTTCTCCGATTGTGGGATTAACAGAAGAAGATCTTGCTTGTGTTCGCATGGAGGATCGAAGAGGTTCTTTTTACGAAGCTCTAACTTCCTTTTATAGAAAAGCGCCAACGGAAATGAATGAAGAGGCGCATGAGAAAATTGTTCCTTTTATGGAGAATTTATCAAAATGGCGGACGTCTGCTAGACAAGGTGCTTTATCAGAGTTACTTTGGCAGTTATTTCGCGAAACGGGATTCTTTGACTTTGTGGGCGGTTTGCCAGGCGGGAAGCAGAGGCAAGCGAATTTACGTGCTCTGTATGACCGTGCTCGACAATATGAGGAAACATCGTTCCGTGGGTTGTTCCGATTTCTTCGGTTTATCGAGCGTATGAGAGAACGTGGGGACGACCTAGGTGCTGCTCGCGCACTTGGGGAAAGTGAAGACGTTGTTCGAATCATGACTATTCACAGCAGCAAAGGATTAGAATTTCCAGTCGTGTTTGTGGCTGGATTGGGCCGTCAGTTCAATATGATGGATATCAGGAAATCCTATATGCTGGACAAGGAACTTGGCTTTTCTGCAAAGTATGTCGACCCTAAAAAGAGAATATCTTATCCATCGTTGCCCCAGCTTGCTTTTAAACGCAAAAAGAAACTTGAGATGCTAGCTGAAGAAATGCGTGTTTTGTATGTTGCATTAACCCGTGCAAAAGAGTACTTATATTTACTAGGAACCGTAAAGAATGTAGAAAAGAAACTTGAGGATTGGGAGCAGTTCTCAACCCATTCGGAATGGCTGCTAAAAGAGTACGACCGTCAATCAGCGAAGGGCTACCTAGACTGGATTGGGCCATCCTTAATTAGACATCAAGACTGTCAGGAGTTGCGAAATGGAAAGGAAATCGGATACTTAGTCCCAGAAGAGATTTCGAACCATTCATCGTGCTGGAAGATAGAAGTAATCGATGGAGTACAGTTGGCTTCTATAAAGGAAACGGTTTTAGAAGAAAAGGATCATTTATTAGAACTTGTAATAGAGGGAAAAGAACTTCCGGTTAAATCAGAGCGGAACGAACAGGTGCTTTCACAATTAGAGTTCAAATATGAATACTTCGCACCTTCCACTCATCGTTCCAAGCAGTCTGTCTCTGAAGTGAAAAGGCAAAGAGAATTGCAGGATGAAGAAAGTGGAATAGAATTGCAAAAAAAATTCAGGAAACCACTTATTAATCGTCCACGTTTTATGCAGGAAAAATCCTTAACTCCAGCCGAGCGAGGAACGGCTATGCATGCGGTGATGCAGCAGATTGATTTAAATAAACCTATCACCTTTGATAGCATTACGAGCCAATTAAATGAAATGGTTCAACGTGAACTGTTAACGCTTGAGCAGCTGGAGGTAATAGATATTGACCAGGTGGTACAATTTTTTGAATCGGAGCTTGGTGTTAGATTACTAAGTGCAAACACGGTCCTACGTGAGATCCCTTTCAGTTTATCTCTTCCTGCAAGCGTTGTGTATGCAGATTGGAAGGGAGAGGAAGAGGCCGTTCTCCTTCAAGGTATCATTGATTGTGTTTTTGAAGATGAGAATGGACTCGTCCTACTTGATTTTAAAACGGATGGAATTCATGATCGTTACAAGGGTGGATATGAAGAAGCGAAGTTGATTCTTGAAGATCGTTACAAAGTCCAAATTGAATTATATAGAAGAGCGATAGAGGAAATATGGAAGAAGAAAGTTAATGAATCGTATTTATTCTTCTTCGATGGTGCACATATCATGAAAATGGACTAAATGGATAGTCAGCAGGAGACATTACTCTTGCTGGCTATTTTTTTTAGGAGGGAAGGAAATGGGGAAGAAACCAATCGTTCTTGGTGATTGTGAGCTTTGTTTGCGCAACCATGTCGAGATTACTATCCATCATCTAACACCGAAGGAGCTTGGTGGTGCTTTTTTACCGACAGCCAAGCTATGTCTCCCGTGTCATAAGCAAATTCATGCCCTTTATACAAATGAGGAATTGGCTGCTCGTATGAACACCATTGAACGACTACGTGATGACGAAACGATTAAAAAGTTTGTGAAATGGATTCAGAAACAACCAGCTTCCAAGCTTATTACTGTTTCGAAATCAAAGGATAGAAGGCAAAAAAAGAGGTGAAACAGAGTTCCACCTAGTTATTTCCTAATGTTGGCTGATCTATTAAGTTAGTATCTAACACATTGCTAGCTGACAATCCGTTATTAGTAATAATAATGCCCCCTGTATTTACAGCACCGGCACCAGTGACAGATTTAGAGTTGCTTTTGGGTGAGATGTAGAGTGCATCGCCAAATTGGACAATTCCCCCACTCACCGTTGTAATTTGAACAGGACCGATAATAGCTGGCATCAAAAAACATCCTTTGCATAATATTTTCAAGAAGTCAGCTTCTATTATGTCTTGGTAAAAGCTGACGAATATGCTTTACTCTTGCTTCCATATTGATTGAATCTGTATTTCCAACATGAAGAATTGAGGAGGAGGAAAAGGCAATGACATTAATGCTATTCACATGAATCATTGGATTTTGATGAAAGGAAGTGACCATCACTTCTTCGTTATCTTGAGGAAAAATAATGGGGCGTTGAAAGATGGGATATTTTGAGAAATCCTCCTCATCACCAATAAACAACTGCTTTTCCCGTTGCACAGCAATCGCTCTACTTAGACCATTAATAATTTTTGAATCCCCAAGTTGAATGACGGATGATAGAGCTGCATTTGTAATGTGAATATGTTTAACAGAACTTGACCGTTGAAGCATGCTATCTACCTTCCACGGCTAAGGGTACAAAGGGGCCAATGATTAGAGATTCAGCAGGAGTATCGAACGTTGATGCCAGTTGGATGGTTTCCGCGTCTCCTACCATTAATATAGAAGAACTCGATACACCGACCACTCGAATATCTCCCACATGTATATCACGATTGTATACTTGATAATTTATCATTCCTGTTTCATCCCTTTCACATTCTCCGGTAAATTCTTAATAAAAACCTCAACTCCATGCTCCATTTCCTTGTGAAACTGGTCAGTTATCGTTTTCTCTAACCGTGAACGGTCCTCGGTTTCTATAACTCCTGAGGAAAACTCGCGTATATAATGTTCTACTCTTTTTGGTATTTGTTTTTTTATATCTTCCTCTATAAAGTGATAATACGAATCATCGAGATTTGTTTGCAGTTTTGCTTGGGTTTTCTCAAAGATAGCAGGTAAATGATTGCCCATATATTCATAAACTATATCCTCGAGTTCCATTGTTCTTTGGAACATTTGCTTTGGAGGGGAAGGAGTCTTGATGGATTGATTTGGAACAGAGAACTCATCGATTCCTTGTAGATCCGATGGATTGAGTCCAATATTTAAAGTACCATCAAGGGATTCTACCTTGAGTTGATCAAATTTGTATTCAATTCGATCCACATGAACAGGTGGTCTTTCTTTGAGTTGAGATATTTCTTTTTGCATTTGTAATACACTTCGTTCAAGAGCTCGAATCCGGTGTTCTTGGCTTTCAACAAGTTGGTGAAGCTGTCTTAAGTATTCGTAGAAATCATTATTCATACTGACACCTTCCCTCCTTTTATGAAATGGATAACGGAACAGCTGGAGAATCTATATACGATCCAGTATCACTTCCTGTAAGTTCAGCCGAATCCTGAGTAGTTACGATTGTGCCGCCGGGATGAATAGGTTCAGGTGCAGGTCCTGCGAAACCTCCAGTATTATATAGATGGGAGGTTGGGCGAATAACTCCAGCACTGCCAATCTGTAATACGGATGAATTCGTAATCGCATCAATACGTAGAAGATTAATAGATATATTTTGTTGAATATAGAAATTCATATCATCACCTGCTTATTAAGCATTTAAAATATTTCCTTGGTCAATGCCGTCATGGTCATACGCGTTGGTAGAACTAAACTTGTTATAAACACGTAACCCATCCCCTGTATTAAAGGAACCTGCCCCTGAGTATGTCTTGGCATTAGAAATAGGCATGATTTTATATACATCTCCAATATGAAAAATGGAACTACTTCCAATCGAGATTACTTGAGCTACACCGACTATTGCTGGCATACACTACACCCTTTGTTTAAGATTCCTTACATTGTATGTGCCTAGAAACTAGATGTGATTTATTTATGAAAAAAGTTGAATTATGTGTTTTGTACTATAACAGAATTATTCAATGTTATTGTGTGGTATGTTAAAATATTTATATAATTAGTAATATTTTAACAAAGGGAGATGTTGAAATGAATGTACCTTTGGTGTTAACTCAGTTTTTGGACCGTGCGATATCTCTTTATAGTGAAAAAGAAGCAGTATATTGTGGAGAACGGAGCTTTACATATGGTCAATTGGGAGAAAGAGTAAATCAGCTGGCACATGGATTAAAGGATCTAGGAGTGAACAAAGGTGATCGGGTGGCCTATTTAGCTCCTAACAGTGTTGAAATGCTAGAAGGTTTTTATGGGGTATTCTTGTTGGGTGGAGTGATGGTGCCACTTAATATTCGGTTAAAGCCAGAAGATTATTTGTTTATATTAAATCATAGTGAATCAAAGGTATTATTTGTAGATCAAGAGCTCTTTGATCTTATTCTCCCTATTAAGGAAAAATTAGAAACAGTTGAGACCATAATTGTTCATTACAAAAATGAGGTAACACAAGAGATAGGGTACGACGAATGGTTAGCGACCAAAGAAAAGAAAGCGTTTCCTAGAGCTGAGCTACATGAGGATGATGTTTGTAGCTTGTTATATACAAGTGGTACAACGGGGCATCCAAAAGGAGTGATGCTCACACACCGTAATAATTATATACATGCTCTTACGACGATGCACCATTTACGGGTAAGTGATCAAGATGTTCTGCTTCATATTCTCCCGATGTTCCATGTGAATGGTTGGGGGTCCCCTTTTTATTATACAGCCAATGGATCTACTCAAATATGTTTGCGAAAGGCTACTCCAGAGGCTATTTTTAAGGCGATAGAAAAATATAAAGTAAGCGTCATGCATATGGCACCAACTGTATTAAATAGCCTGCTTCAATTCTATGAGCAAAACATCCCGCAAATTGATCATAAGGTAAGAGTGGTCATAGCAGGCTCTGCTCCACCACCAGCATTTGTGACAAGGGTAGAAAGAGAGCTTAGGTGGGAGTTTATACAAGTGTACGGAATGACCGAATCCTCTCCTTTAAGTACCATCTCAACCATTCGTTCTCATTTGGCTGATCTTCCATTAAAGGACCAATACCGTATGAAGGCTATGGCTGGGGTGAGCATGATCGGATGTGAAGTGCGTGTTATTAATGAAAAGGGACAGGAAGTGGAAAAGAACGGGAAGGAAATTGGTGAAGTGGTCACGCGAAGCAATGGCGTCATGAAGGGGTATTGGAAAAATCCAGAGGTTACGATGGAAACCATTAGGGATGGATGGCTTCATACGGGTGATATGGCAACAGTGGACTCGTACGGGAATATTGATATTGTCGATAGGAAAAAGGATATCATTATAAGTGGTGGGGAGAATATTTCTTCTATTGAAGTTGAAGGAGTACTTTATGAGCACCCGAGTGTATTAGAAGCAGCAGTTATTGCTGTTCCGCATGAGAAGTGGGGAGAAACACCTCATGCTTTCGTAGTGGTTAGATCAGGTCATTCGGTGGAAGAAAAGGATCTTATCTCTTTTTCTCGTGAAAAGCTTGCTCATTTTAAAGCAGTTACCGGTGTTACTTTTGTTAAAGAATTACCGAAAACCGCATCAGGAAAAATTCAAAAAGTCCATCTTAGAAATGATTATTGGGAGTCTCATGGAAAAGCAGGTAAATTTGTTAATTAAGAAGTAGCCGTTCCCTATTTAGGGAACGGTTTTGGTGTTTATTGGGAATATTTCAAGTATAATAGGTTTCGGGGGAGTGTAGAAATAGGGAGGGATATATATAAGAAATGAATAACCAGGAGAGAATTGTTTCCATTGATATAATGAGAGGATTATCCATATTGGGGATTTTCTTAGTAAACATGCTATCTTTTCATACTCCAATCCTTTATATTGACCCATTTGTTACATGGACGACAACTAGTGACCGCTTGTTTTACTCGTGGATAGATTTGTTCATCCAAGGAAGTATATATCCTTTATTCTCTTTTCTCTTTGGATATGGTTTTGTGATTTTAAGAGAGAGAACGATTGCAAAGGGTGGAAACTTTCCGACCATAGCAATAAGGAGATTACTTTTTTTGTTCATTATCGGTTGGGTGCATGCGAACTATATTTGGCATGGAGATATTCTTTTTACCTACTCCTTGTTTGGCATCCTCCTGCTACTCTTTATCAGACTTAGAGGAAAAGTACTTATGTTACTGGGGATGATTTTATACTTTGTACCTAATGTCATCATTACGGTAATGATGATCTTAGCGTCAATGGTTGCTGGTAATGGGGAATTTACGTTGGCAGATGAGACAAGTGCACTAGCGTCGTATAAAGCTTATCAAAATGGTACTTATGAGGAAATACGGGAGCAAAGATTTATGGATTGGTATTTAGTAAATAATCCAGGTAATCTATTCTTTATGCTCTTTTCAATCTTTCCGATGTTTTTAATCGGGGGAGGAGCGGCGAAAGAGAACTGGTTAAGAAGAGTAAAAGAATTAAAGAGACCGTTTCTAGTAGCAATAGGGGTAACATTACTCATTGGATTGGTTATTAAGAGCGCTCCTTATTGGTTAACAAGAAACTGGGCAACAGAATATTCTCAAGATATGCTTGGTGGTCCTCTTTTATCTATATCATACATCCTACTGATCGCACTTGGTACGAATCATGAACGAGGCTTACAGGTGTTAAAATTCTTTGGACCTGTTGGGAAGCTTAGTTTCACAAATTACTTAGTACAATCCATCGTATCGACGATGATATTTTATTCCTACGGACTTGGACTGTATGGACAAGTATCAGTTGTCGAAGGAACGGTATTAGCCTTAACGATATTTCTATTTCAATTAATTTTTAGTCATATATGGATAAAGTATTTTTATATAGGCCCATTTGAGTGGGTGTGGAGAACAGTTTCGTACTGGGAATGGCAGAATTTAATGAAAAAAGGAGAAAACAAATGAAGCTTATTACCGGAAAAAGAGAAAACAAAGTTTTTATTGGTGTTTTAGATTCAACAGAAACAAAGGTTCTTTCTGTTAACGAAACGGATTCAATGGTCGAATGTATTGCAAAGGGAGAAGAATTTCTACAGGAGATTAACGAAAAAATCCAAGCAGCAAGCGAGGAGGAGTATTTCCTTTTAGAAGAGGTTACCTTGCTTTCGCCCATTACAAAACCTCCGAAAAACATTTTGTGTGTAGGGAAAAATTACGTGGACCATGCGATTGAGATGGGAAGTAAGGATGACATTCCTGAGCATATGATGGTTTTTACAAAAGCTCCAACTACGATTATTGGTCCAAATGAACAAATTGAGAATCATCTATCCATTACGGAGCAGTTAGACTATGAAGGGGAGCTAGCGATCGTGATTGGAAAGAAGGGAAGGAATATTCAAAAAGAAGATGCCCTTGACTATGTGTTTGGTTATACGATTGTAAACGATATAACGGCACGCGATCTTCAGGCGAAGCATAAGCAGTTCTTTCTCGGAAAAAGCCTTGATACCAGTTGCCCGATGGGACCATTTCTTGTTTATAAAGAGAGCCTATCAAATCCCAATCAATTACATATTGAAACGAAAGTAAATGGAGAGGTTCGCCAAAGCTCTAATACAAAGCACTTTATCTTTTCGGTTGAAGAAATGATCTCGACACTTTCAATGGGGATGACACTTGAACCAGGAGATGTGATTGCTACGGGTACTCCAGCAGGTGTAGGTAAAGGATTTCACCCACCGCGCTTTCTAAAGCCAGGCGATCAAATTGAAATTACGATTGAGGGTATTGGAACCCTAACGAATAAAGTCAGTGAGGAAATTTGAAAACTTTGTGAACAAATGATGAATCAAGAAATTCAATAGAGACGTTCTTTTTAGTTTTTTTAACACTGTTGTGGTATGATAAAGTCGATATTTAATAGGGAGGCTAATTTATGTCGATTAACACACATGCCCATATTACCGCATGGGTTCTTGCACTAGTCCTATTTTTTGTAGCAAACTCATTACATAAGAGTGGAAAAGCAAAGGCTGCGAAAATCGTTCATATGATTTTGAGAGTTTTGTATATCATTGTGTTTGCAACAGGTGGAATGCTCGTTCATACGTTATTCTCCATGCAGCCAGTTGAGTATATAGCTAAAGTTTTAATTGGACTTTGGGTAATCGCAGCGATGGAGATGGTTCTCGTTCGTACGGTAAAAGGAAAAGAAACAAAGTCGCTTTGGATACAATTTTATGTTGCAGTTGTTCTAGTAATCTTATTAGGACTTCGCTTACCACTTGGTTTTCAACTATTTTAAATAAAACCTGCTCCTTAATCTCGGAGCAGGTTTTATTATATAAATTTTTCAATCACCGTTCTCTTACCAGCGTTAAGTGTAAATTCAAAACGGTCGGTTTGCTTTTTATAATAACAGAAATGATGTTGAACATTACAAATATCCTCTTGATTATCAAAGATAATAAAATTCACACCACTTTTTCTTTCCGCATCCTTTAAAAAAGTTAGATGATTGTAGCAATAAATACAATCAAAGATTGAAAAACCAAGCGAATTTAAATGAGAAATAAACTGATAAAACGAATCATCGTTGATCTCTTCTAGCAACCGTTCAAGGGAATACATTAAGTGTTTGCGGATTCTTACTACATCTTGATTTTTTAAATGAAGAGTTTCACTTCCAAATGTTACTTTCCCATCCTCAAATAAAATTCCCTTTTTCCACCGATTGAATCGAAATACCTCAATTTCTTGGTGTAAAAAATCATCCAAAATGGAGGCTTCATCTGTTTCCTCATCGAAAAAAATCCACTGGTTGTTTATATGCTCTACCGTACCTTCAATAAATGCTCTCGTTTGATACTCAAAAAGTTTTAGTCGTTGCTGTCTATTCATGATAAGACCTCCGTTAAAGGCTAAAGGGTATAAAAGTTTTTTAGATCTATCTTCATTCTTTGTAGACATCTTGTTTGTATTTTAAACGCCCGCGCTTAAAATTTGGACAATTAACCATTTTTCGCGCCCAGCATAGTATGGGTATATGTTCGGACTGACCAAACAAACGCACTACTTTGAAAGGATGAAAAAAATATGTGTGGCATAACAGGCTGGATTGACTTCCAAAGAGATATGAGAAAAGAACGTGACTCTATTACGAAAATGGCTGAAACCTTGGCAAAGCGCGGTCCAGATGATACAAATGTATGGACGGATATTCATGCAGGATTCGGACATAAACGCTTAATTGTTGTTGACCCTGAGGGCGGAAAACAACCAATGTCTAAATCAAAAAATAATCACAAATATACGATTTGTTATAATGGTGAACTATATAATACCGAAGATATTCGAAAAGAACTGTTAGTAAAAGGATATTCCTTTAGCGGTCATTCTGATACAGAAGTTCTATTAACTGCATATATAGAATGGGAAGAAAATTGTGTTGAACATTTAAATGGCATATTTGCTTTCGCCATTTGGGATGAGAAGAAGGAACAGCTCTTTATAGGAAGAGATCGACTTGGCGTTAAGCCGCTTTTTTATTTATCAACAGAAAAAGGAATTATATTTGGCTCTGAATTAAAAGCGATTCTTGCTCATCCAGAAGTGAAAACAGAAATTGACCGAGAAGGATTAGCAGAAGTCTTTGCTCTAGGTCCATCAAGATCCCCAGGAAATGGGGTATTTAAAGGGATATCTGAGCTAAGGCCTGCTCATGCACTTACTCTATCCAAAAGCAAAGGACTAAATATTTGGCGATACTGGAATGTAAAAAGTGAGAAGCATACGGACAGCTTGAATGATACCGTTGATAAGGTTCGCTTCCTCTTTACGGATGCGGTTAAACGCCAGCTGGTTTCAGATGTTCCTCTTTGTACATTTTTATCAGGCGGAGTAGATTCTAGTGCTATTACAGCCATTGCTGCGATGGAATATCAAAAAGAAGGAAAAGGGAGCCTTCATACGTATTCAATTGATTATGAAGGAAATGACCAGTTCTTTAAGGCAAATGAATTTCAGCCGAATTCGGATGGAATCTATATACAAAAAATGTCTGATGAATTTCAGACCACTCATCACAATAGCATTATTTCTCAAGAGCTTCTTGCTGAACATTTAATTGAAGCCGTTCATGTGAGAGATTTACCAGGAATGGCTGATGTAGATTCATCTCTTTTATGGTTCTGCCGTGAAATTAAAAAGGATTTTGTTGTTAGTTTATCGGGGGAATGTGCAGATGAGATTTTTGGTGGATACCCTTGGTTCCGACGTGAAGCTGACTTATCACGTGAAGGTTTTCCGTGGATGAGATCGATTGAAGAAAGACAGGGTTTGCTTCGAACAGAATGGCGGGAAAAGTTACAGCTTAAGGACTATATGCTTCAACAATTCAATAAGACTGTTCAAGAAACTCCTGTTTTAGAGGGGGAGACGAGGGAAGAAGCAAAAAGACGAGAGTTGTTTTATCTGAATATGATTTGGTTTATGACCACCTTACTTGATCGAAAGGATCGAATGAGTATGGGAGCAAGTCTTGAAGTAAGGGTTCCTTTTGCAGATCATCGACTAGTTGAATATGTCTGGAATATCCCTTGGGAGATGAAGAATTATCAGAATCGTGAAAAAGGATTGTTACGAAAAGCATTAGAAGGAATTCTCCCAGAGGAAGTATTGTATCGAAAGAAAAGTCCGTATCCGAAAACGCATAATCCGAAGTATACAAAAGCAGTACAGCAGATGCTTGCAGAGATTATGACGGATAGAGGTTCAGTTCTTTATGAATTCTTTGATGAAGCAAAACTAAAGGAAATAATCGCTACTGAAGGTGCAGCCTTTAAAGAACCTTGGTTCGGCCAATTAATGACTGGACCACAGCTTCTTGCTCATCTAGCCCAAATTCACATCTGGTTTAAAGATTACAATATTAATATTGTTGAGTCGTAAATAAGAGAGCAAAAAGTCTATACGTGTGACGTATAGACTTTTTGCATTTCAGAGAGTTTAAAGTTTTTCTTGATACACACAAGTGGTATATTGTTTGTATATATAATATATAGGTTTTGTATAACTATAAGAGGAGAAAATTTATGCGTAAAAAAGTAGTTGTTATTGGTGCGGGTCCAGGAGGCTTAGCCATTTCTATGCTTTTGTCTAGCCTTGGTTACCATGTAGAAGTTTTTGAAAAACATGGGAAGGTAGGGGGAAGAAATGGAGCTATGCATGAAAAGGGATTTACCTTTGATATTGGCCCAACTTTTTTTAGTATGCCTCATATTGCTGAAGAGCTTTTTCAAGCGGCAGGCAGAAATCTTCATGACTATGTAACCCTCATTGAACTTACAAACATGTACGAACTTTTATTTGATAAGAGACGATTACGTATGTACCGTGACAGAGATTTAATGATTAAAGAAATAGAAAAATATTTTCCAAGCGATGGAGAAGGATACCTTCGATTTATGAGCGATACAAAAAAGAAGTTTGAGATGTTAACACCTCTTTTACAAAACAAAATGGATCGATATCTTGATTATGTTTCGTGGAGGGTTTTACAGGCATTACCACATCTCTCTCTTGGGAGGAGCTTATACGATGTCTTAAGTGATTATTTTTCTAATAAGGAGCTTTTGCTTGCATTTACATTTCAATCCAAGTATTTAGGTATGTCACCGTGGGAATGTCCTGGAGCATTTTCCATTCTGTCCTATATGGAACACGAATATGGAGTGTATCATCCGATTGGAGGGCTAAATCAACTGTCAGAAGCAATGGCGAAGGTTACAGTGGAATTAGGCGGAGTCATTCACCTGGGGGCTGAGGTCGACAAGCTTTGGTTAGAAGGAAAAAAGACAAAAGGAATCATTTTAAAAACGGGAGAACGGATTCAGGCGGATGAAGTCATTATTAATGGGGATTTTGCTCATGTAATGACCCATTTAGTGCCTGAGGGGATATTGAAGAAGTATAGCAAAGAAAAAATGAATAAAAAGAAATTTTCATGTTCTACATTTATGATTTATCTAGGTTTAAATAAGCGATACGATACCTCTCATCATACGATTTGTTTCGCAAAAGACTATAAGAAAAATGTAGAAGAAATTACGAAAGAGCTGGTTTTATCAGAAGATCCGTCCATTTATATTCAGAATGCCTCTGTTACTGACTCAACCTTAGCGCCAGAAGGAAAATCTACTCTATATATACTAGCACCTGTACCGAATAATATGAGCCAGATTGACTGGGAATTAAATGAACAAGCATTTAAGGAGCTTGTTTATGCGATTTTGGAAGATCGAACAGATTTTAAAGACTTAAAAAGATATATAGAATTCGAAAAGGTTATATCACCTGTACAGTGGGAAAGTGAAATGAACGTGTTTCAAGGGGCAACCTTTAGTTTAGGGCATCAGCTTTCGCAAATGATGGTATTCAGACCACATAATAAGTTTGAAGAATTACAGAATACTTGGTTAGTTGGCGGTGGTACCCACCCAGGCAGCGGACTCCCGACCATATTGGAATCTGCAAGAATCACAGCAAAATTGATGTCAAAAGCCGACGGGATTAAGTTTCCGTCTCATTCAGAAATTGCCTGGGGGAATTCGTAATGAGAGTAGCGATTATTGGTGGAGGGATTGGAGGTCTTACAACCGCTCTACTGTTATCCCAAAAAGGAATCAATGTGACTATCTATGAAAAGTCCCACAAATTAGGGGGAAGATTAGCGTTTGAAGGGAACGATGAGTTTCGAATTGATCAAGGTCCTACCATTGTCCTTTTACCGGATATGATAAAAACCATTTTATCAGAAGGAGGTATTTCCCCTTCTGCTTACAAGCTTTTAAAATGTGATCCATTATATAAGATTCATTTTTCAGATGGATCTACTTACACAAAGTATAGCGACCGATTGAAACAGGAAAAGGAAATTGCGAAGATGTTCCCTGAGGATGTAAAGGGGTTTAATCAATTTATTACTGATATGAAAACTAGATTTCAACTAGGTAAAATTCATTTTCTAGAAAAGCCTTTTCTAAGTTTTCAAGAGTTTTGGAACTATCGCACGGTCATGCTACTAGCGAAATTAAAGGCTTATAGAAGTGTATATAAGGAACTCTCAACTTACTTTACAAATGAAAAATTGCGAATTTCTTATGCTTTACAAACGCTTTATATCGGAGGAAATCCATTTACGACACCTGCCATTTATAGTTTGGTATCGTTTAGCGAACATGATCATGGGATTTATTATTTACAAGGTGGATACGCCAGTTTGGTAGCGGTACTGGAGGAGGAGCTTAGAAAGCGTAAGGTGAACATCTATACCTCCTGTCATGTAGAGCAAATTATATCAAGTGGGAACAAAGCAGAGTATTTAATGGTAAATGGAAGAAAGGAAATCTATGATTCGTATATTATAAACGGTGATTTTCCGGTGGAGCAAAAGAGGTTATTAAATAGAGAACGATCATTTACACCGTCTTCTGCTTGTCTATTAATCTATTTGGGTCTTAGCAAGACGTTTGAGTCTTCATCCCTTCACCAATTCTTTATCGGAGATGACTTTGCTCGATCGATGAAGGAGATTTTTGAGGAAGAAACTATTCCACAATCACCATCGTTTTACACCTTCTATCCTTCAGCAATTGACGCAACTCTTGCCCCTTTAGGTAAGAGTGTTCTGTATACGCTTGTTCCAGTACCGGCTGGGGATCATATTGATTGGGATATAGAAGCGCCGAAATTAGTTGATAGAATTATTGAGAAAATGAATCACAAAGGCTTTCTAGGTATAAAGGCACATATTGAATGGTCAAAGGTTCGAACTCCTGCAGACGCTATGCGGGAAGGATTGTATAAAGGAGGAAGTTTTGGTATTGCCCCTACACTTTTTCAATCAGGTATGTATCGACCACAGGTAAAGCCTTTTCATGAGAAGAATATTTTTGCAGTTGGAGCATCAATACATCCAGGGGGTGGAATTCCCATTGTCATGCAAGGAGCCAAGTTACTTGTTGATTATATATGTGATGAAACGAATGAAAAAATAGGAAAGGAAGTGAAGAGTGTTGATAACTATTGAAGAGGCGTATTTACATTGCGAAAGAGTGATTCAAGCACATTCAGAAACTTTTTATAAAGCATTTTCATATTTGCCGAAAGAACAAAAAAAAGCGGTTTGGGCCATCTATTCTTTTTGTCGGATTATCGATGATATCATTGATGAAGAAAGAGTTCCAGAGGAAGGAATAAAACAATTCGAAAAGGAATTTGAATTGTTTAAAGGGAAACAAATAGGCAGTCAGTTTGAGTTTATGTGGATTGCTTTATCAGATGTGTTCGAAAAATTTGAGATGGAAGTTACTCCTTTTGAAGATATGATAAAAGGCCAAAGGATGGATTTGCAACGGACGAAATACGAGACATTCGATGAAGTGTTACAATACTCCTATTATGTGGCTAGTACTGTAGGAATAATGCTGTTACCCGTTTTGGCCCCAAAAAATATCGATGTTTTAAGGGAGGGTGCCATTCAACTAGGCTTAGCAATGCAGCTAACAAATATATTAAGAGATATTGGTGAGGACCTTTCCATGGGAAGAATATATATACCAAAAGAAATGTTCTTAAAGCATCATTACTCGTATAAAGAGCTTCTTCACTACGAGGTGAATGATCGATTTATTAGGATGTGGGAAGATATTGCGGCAATTTCTGAGTATTACTATGAACAAGCGTTACTAACTATCAATTATTATCCAGAATACTCAAGGATTCCCGTAAAGGGTGCGGCTTTAATGTATAAAGCCATTCTCGATCAAGTTAGGAAAAATGGATATAATATTTTTAAATATCGGAGTTTTATCGGGTCAGACACAAAGGAGCAAATTCTTGCAGCATTATAAAGAAGCAAGGCGAAATGCCTTGCTTCTTTATATCTCCTATTAAACAGCTTTTTCTTCTATAAAGGAATGTCGAACCCATACCTTTGAACGCCATCTCCAAAGCATGAGTAAGCCTCTAAGCCATTCATCTACAATAAAAGCAATCCAAATGCCAACGAGTCCAAGACCAAAGGTAATTCCTAGTAAATAAGCTAAGGTGACAGCTACCCCCCACATAGAAAGAATCCCCATATATACTGGGAATTTTACATCACCAGTCGCCCTTAAAGAATTGATAATGACTAAGTTAAACGAGCGTCCTGGTTCTAAAATGATCGTTAACAGAATCAACGTACTACCCAGTGCAATGATGTCCTCATTGCTTGTAAATATCTTCATTAAATCTTTTGCAAAAAACGAGAAGAGTACGGCTGCGCTTAAGGAAATAATAATAGCTAGACGTAGACTTGTTAAGCATCGATGATAGGCATCCTCATACTTCTTTGCACCAATCAAATAACCTATTAATATTTGTGTACCTTGACTTATCGCAATGCTAAAAAGGAAGATAAACATCATAAGATTCTGAGCGTATACTTTGGAAGTTAGTGCTTCCGTACCAAGTGTGGCAATAAAGAACGTAATGACCATCTGGGAACCATTATAGGAAAGTTGCTCACCAGCGGAAGGAATACCAATTTTAAGCAAGTTTCTAACATGCACCTTTGGAAAATGGAACAGCAGGTGAAACGGCAGCTGTACAGGAATTCTTTTAATCATCACGATGATGGCTATAACCAAACCTATGAATCTACTAACAGTAGTTGAGATAGCTACTCCTTCCACGCCGAGAATCGGAAAACCAAAAGGACCAAAAATGAAAAAGTAGTTTCCAATCACATTAATAATATTCATTCCAATCGTGATATACATAACATCTTTCGTAAACCCATAACTACGAATGACTGCACCAATCGTCATAATAAACGCTTGAACAAAAGAAAATCCTCCGACAATTAACAGGTAAGAGTTCGCCTCATCCAATAGTTCGGGAGGTAAATCCATCATTAATAAAATAGGTTTACTAAAGAGAAAAATTCCTATACTTAAAAGGATTCCAAAAACAAGATTTGCTCCAAGGGAAACGATTGAAATTTCTGCAGCTGTATTTTCCTGCTTTGCCCCTAAATTCTGTGTGACAAGAATAGCTGTTCCTGTTGCAACAAAACCAAACATAACGATGATTAGCGAAAGGACTTGGTTCGATACGCCAACAGCGGCAACGGACTCATCAGAGTATTGAGAGAGCATTAATGTATCTGCATTACCCATAAGCATATACAATAAGATTTCAATAAAGATGGGCCATGTTAAAGCAACAAGGGTCATCTTTTGTTTTTTGCTTTTCGTGCTCATGACTACTTGACCCCCTAACATAATAAAAGGAAATAGTCTTAAGCAGAATGCTTAAGACTATTTCGTAAACAATTCATTTTAACAGATGAAGTATTAATTTAAAAGGAGATGATTTCAAAGCCGAAAGGAGCAACTGTAACTGAAAGTTGATCAGACTCAGCAGCAAATTCACTATTTTTTAATAAGTCTGTAAGTTTTCTCCCTTTTAAATGAAATGGTAAAGAATACGTAGCCTCTTTGGACGTTGGGTTTAAAATAACTATAATTGCTTTGTTTTCATCCTTTTTGGAGTAGGCAATACACACATCTTCATCGGAATTAGCAAGGAAGGAGAAGGTTCCTGAGTTTGCGAGAAGCTTTTCTTCTTTTCTTAGCTTAATTAATGTTTGGATATGTTGTCGCATCTCACTATTCCAATTTTCTTCCTCCCACGGCATGCATTCTCTACAACCAGGGTCCATGACTCCACTTAAGCCAATTTCATCTCCATAATATATACAAGGTGTCCCGATAAATGTCATCATAAAGGTGTAGATGAGCTTCATTCTATCTGTGCTGTCCTTACATTCTGTCAAAATACGTGGTGTATCATGGCTTCCAACGAGGTTAAAAGCAGCTTCATTAACATTGCTAGGATACATTTGTATTACAGATGTCATGTTCTCAATAAACTGCTGCTTTGAAATCTGGTCTTTTGCAAAGAAATTTAATACATTTGTTAAGAAAGGATAGTTCATAACTGCATCAAATTGGTCTCCTCGCAGCCATGGCATGGAATCATGCCAAATTTCACCTAGAATATATAGGTCAGGCTTGAGATCCTTAACGGCAAGGCGGAACTCCCTCCAAAACTGATGGTCAATTTCATTCGCTACGTCTAATCGCCATCCATCTATATCAAACTCTCGAACCCAGTACCTTCCCACCTCGAGCAGGTATTGCTTTACTTCTTCGTTTTGTGTATTAAGCTTAGGCATCGTTTGCTCAAAGGCAAATGTAGAGTAGTTTGGAAGCTCGCCACCTTTTAAAGGAAATTCCTTCGCGTGGAACCAGCTTGCGTATTTTGAGTTCTCTCCAATCTTAAGAACATCTTGAAAGGGAGGGAAGTGATATCCGCTATGATTAAACACAGCATCAAGCATTACCTTTATTCCATTTTTGTGGCAAATTTTCACAAGTTCCTTAAAGGTTTCCTTATCCCCAAACTGAGGATCAATCTCCATATAATCAATCGTATCGTATTTATGATTCGAATATGCCTTGAAAATAGGAGTAAAGTAAATTCCAGTGATCCCTAAATCCACTAAATAATCAATATGATCGATGATACCTTTAAAGTCGCCACCAAAAAAATTCTTCGGTGATGGAGGTTCACTTGCCCAAGGTAGTGCACCTTCCGGATCATTGGTAAGATCACCATTGGCGAATCTTTCTGGGAATATCTGATACCAGACAGTATCCTTTACCCAGCTTGGAGCACGAAATACTTCGCTCGCATGAAGGAAGGGAAAAGAGAAGTAATAGCCCGGATCCTTTGGAGCCTTCTCATAAAACCCTTTTTCTGTATATAAAATGGTTTCTTCTCCATTACTAATAAAGAAACCGTAGCGAATTCGCTTATAGGCAGGTTGTATGCTTAGAAGCCAGTAATCAAAAAGAGCATCTGTTGCGACTTTCTCCATTTCTGTCTGCTGAGAAATCCAAGCCCCATCTTTCCACTCATATTGATCACCGAATAAAAGTTGAACCGTTTGTACCTCTTCTTTACGAGTACGCAGTTTTATATGTAATGTATGTTCATCAATGGGATATGCGTATTCATCTGTAGGACGATGATAGATAGAAGAACGAGTAATCATAATATTTTCCTCCCTTTGTGCAATCGATTGCATTTAATTCTACTTTCTTTACGTTAGCAGATATGTGAAAACCCTTCAACAAATACATGGTAAAACACTTATAAATTTTTTTCTTTGTCTTTTATGTGAAAATAGTTGTCAAAACAAAAAAACTAGGTATAATAAAAAATATAGTTTGTGCAATCGTTTTCACAACTCTATTGTTTCAGTCGAACGTATAAGACCAATGAATTACTTATTTTCAACTAATTGTGGCAACGTTTTCATAGAGTGCTGTTTTTGTAGATTTGTGCAATCGTTTGTACAGCTAGCAGAAATTAAAAACATACATTTTTGGAGGGGTCAATAATGAAAAAAGCATTTTCGCTTTTCATGATGATCATGTTAGTACTAGGAGTCCTTGCTGCATGTGGACCAAATCGAGAGGAAGGTACTTCAACAGAAAATGAAGGTGGCAATACGGCTGGAGAAGAACCAGCAAAGCCAGAGAAATTAGTAGTATGGGAAGATACAGATAAAGAGGTTGCATTAGAGCCTGCTATCGAAGCTTTCGAAAAAGAATATGGTATTAAGGTTGAGTATAAAACATTAGGAATGGCAGACAAAATTCGTGACCAACTTCGTCTAGATGGTCCAGCTGGAAATGCTCCAGACGTTGTAACTCTACCACATGACCAAATCGGTCAAGTAGTTGTTGAGGGATTAATCTCAGAAATCGAAGTAGAGCAAGACGTACTTGATACGTTCACTGAATCTTCAATTTCAGCTCAAATGTATGATGGAAAGCTTTATGGACTACCAAAAGCTACAGAAACACCAGTCTTTATTTACAACAAAGCGTTAATGGAAAAAGCTCCTGAAACTTTTGATGAGTTATATGCTTTCTCAAAGGATTTCACTAAAGGCGATAACTACGGTTTCTTAGCTCTTTGGGATAACTATTACTTCGCTCATGGTATTATGGGTGGAAACGGTGCTTACGTATTTAAAGAAGAAAATGGCGCGTTAAACCGCGATGATATCGGTCTAAATAACGAAGGTTCTGTAACAGGTGCTGCGTACATTCAACAATGGTATAAAGAAGGACTTTTCCCTAAAGGAATCATCGGTGAATCTGGTGGATCTGCTATGGACGGGCTATTTAACGAAGGGAAAGTTGCTTCTGTTATGAACGGTCCTTGGGCATTCCAAGCAATGAAGGATGCTGGAATTGACTACGGTGTTGCACCGCTACCAACTTTACCAAATGGTGAAAATGTAAAAACATTCATGGGTGTTAAAGGATGGCATGTAACAGCATTCACTGAAAATCAATATTGGGCTACAAAGCTTGTTGAATTCTTAACAAATGAAGATAGTGCAAAAACTCGTTTTGAAACAACTGGAGAAATTCCACCAGTTAAAACTTTAATCGAGGATCCAATTATTGCTGATAACGAAGCTGCAAAAGCAGTGGCTGTTCAGTCCTCATATGCGATTCCAATGCCTAATATTCCAGAAATGGCTGAGGTTTGGTCTCCAATGGCATCAGCATTACAACAAATTGCAACTCAAAAATCAGAGCCAAAAGCAGCTCTTGATTCTGCAGTAGATACAATTAAGAAGCAGATTGAGACGAACCACGCAAAATAATTTGTGGTACAATCGATAGGCAGTACCTCCGGTATTGCCTATCATTACATTCATTTAGGCAAACGGTTGCGCAATAAAAATACATTCCTCCTCAAGTTAGAAAGGGGATAGAAGTCAAATGGAAGCGGAAAAAGTAGGAACAACAAAGCATGCAAAGACAGCTGCATTGCTTTCAATTGTCCCAGGATTAGGGCAATTTTATAATCGTCAGTTTTTAAAAGGAATAATCTTTCTTGTATTAGCAGCTTCATTCGGTATTGTGTTTGGCGACATATTGAACATGGGATTTTGGGGATTGTTTACACTAGGTGAAATACCTAAAGTTGACCATTCGATCTTTCTTTTGATTGATGGAATTATCGCATTGATTGTTACAGTACTAGGGTTAGGGGTGTATGCATTTAACCTTTACGATGCACACTCTAATGGAAAAAAACGTGATCTAGGTTTAAAACTAAATTCAGTTAGAGAACAATACCACAACTTAATTGACGGTGGTTTTCCATATTTAATGATTTCACCAGGGTTCTTGTTATTAATTTTTGTTGTAATCTTTCCGATTATTTTCGTCATCTTATTGGCGTTTACAAACTACGATTTATACCACTCACCACCAGCTAAGCTAGTTGATTGGATTGGGATACAGAACTTTATCGATATCTTTAAAATTGATATCTGGCGAAATACGTTCTTTAAAGTATTAGGTTGGACAATTGTTTGGACATTTGGTGCGACTACGTTCCAAATTGCTTTAGGAATGTTTCTTGCAATTATTGTTAACCAGAAAGATCTTAAAGGTAAAGCGATTATTCGTACCATTTTAATTTTACCTTGGGCGGTACCAGCTTTCGTATCCATTATGATTTTCTCTGGAATGTTCAATGAAACTTTCGGTGCGATTAATAAAATGATATTACCAGCTCTAGGGTTAGATCCGCAGCCATGGATGACAGAAGCCAACTGGACACGTCTAGCATTGATTTTAATTCAAGGGTGGTTAGGTTTCCCATTCATTTTTGCAATGGTAACAGGTGTGCTTCAGTCTATACCAGAGGACTTATATGAAGCAGCAACTGTAGATGGTGCAAGTATTTGGCAAAAGTTCTCAAAGATTACTTTACCACTTGTATTGTTTGCAACTGCACCGATCATGATTACACAATATACGTTTAACTTTAATAACTTTAATGTTATCTTCCTCTTTAACAACGGGGGACCAGCTGTGCCAGGGCAAACCGCATGGGGAACAGATATTTTAATATCATGGATCTATCGATTGACGATGACTTCAGCACAATATGGAAAAGCGGCTGCCATCACAATGATTCTATCCTTCATTATTATTGCAGTGGCTTTATGGCAATTTAGAAGAACAAAATCATTCCAAGAAGAGGATATGATGTAATATGAGTATGAAAAAGAATAAAATCATAAGACTTACACTGTCATACTTAGTCATTGCGGTCATGGCAGTTATTGTATTCTACCCATTGCTTTGGATTATTGGATCTTCGTTTAATCCTGGGAATAGTCTCTCGGGCTCAACGATGTTTCCAGAAAACCCAACACTAGCACACTATAAGCATCTGTTTGATGCTGACAAGAGTGACTATATTATCTGGTATAAAAATTCCTTAAAAATCAGTATTATTACAATGGTGTTAACTGTTGCGAGTGTGGCATTAACCGCATACTCATTCTCAAGATACCGTTTTGTTGGTCGAAAGAATGGTCTAATCACATTCTTAATTCTACAAATGATTCCAAACTTTGCTGCACTTATTGCAATCTTTGTTTTAGCAAACCGTACAGGTTTAATTGATACACACTTAGGATTAATTCTTGTGTATGTCGGTGGTCAAATTCCTATGAATACGTATTTAATGAAAGGATATTTAGATACGATTCCGAAAGAGCTTGATGAATCTGCAAAAATGGATGGAGCGGGACATTTAAGAATTTTCTTCCAAATTGTTATGCCTCTTGCAAAACCAATATTAGCAGTAGTTGCTTTATTCTCATTTATTGCTCCTTTTGGAGACTTTATCTTAGCGCGTATTTTATTACGATCAGAAGATAAATTTACATTATTAGTTGGCCTATATGAACTGGTTGCGAAACAGTTCGGTAACGAATTTACAAAGTTTGCTGCAGGTTCTGTATTAATTGCTATACCAATCGCTGCATTATTCTTAGTTTTCCAAAGATATTTCGTTTCTGGTTTGACGGCTGGAGGAACAAAAGGATAATCTTGTAGGGAAGGATTTCTAACAGGAAAAGGAGGAGCGGAGATGAAAAAGAAAATGCTTTCTTTCATCTTAATCCCGTTTCTTCTTTTTTACTCCCTACCGGTAGGTGCAGTGGAAAAAGAAGAGCGAAAATGGCAGGATGAGACTTTTTATTTTATTATGATCGATCGCTTTAATAATAGCGATTTCAGCAATGATTTTAAAGTAAATATGGATGATCCCAAATCATATCATGGCGGTGACTTTCAAGGTATAATCGATCAATTGGATTATATTAAAGACATGGGGTTCACCGCTATTTGGCTTACCCCGGTTTTTGATAATGCGGAAAAGGGCTATCATGGATACTGGATTACTGACTTTTACAACACAGAAGAACATTTTGGAACGATAGAAAAGTTTAAAGAATTAGTAGAAGAGGCACATAAACGAGACATAAAGATCGTCCTTGACTTTGTTGTCAATCATGTTTCCCCTGAGCACGAGTGGCTGACAGACAGTGAGAAAAAGGATTGGTTTCATGAAAATAAGGAAATTTTAAATTGGGAAGATCAAGATGAACTCAATAATGGTTGGATTTATGGATTACCTGATTTAAATACGGAAAATCCTGAAGTGTCAAATTATCTATTAGAGGCAGCAAAGTGGTGGATCACAGAAACAGATATCGATGGCTATCGACTCGATACGGTACGACATGTACCAGTTGATTTTTGGGAAACATTTTCTAAAGAAGTAAAAAGTGTAAAGGATGATTTCTACTTACTCGGTGAGGTTTGGGACAATGACCCAAATTATATAGCCCAGTATGACAAAGCGGGTATTGATGGCTTTGTGGATTATCCCTTAAACGAACATTTACGTACGGCTTTTGCTAAACCTGATCAATCTCTTTATTGGTTGTATACGTCTGCGGACCGAAACAAAACCATTTATGAAGATCCTTATTTAATGGGTACTTTTATGGATAATCATGATACTCCGCGCTTTACAAGAGATGCGGTGCAAAACAATGAGCATCCTGGTCCTCGCTGGAAGCTTGCCCTTACCTACTTGTATACGACGCCTGGTATTCCGATCGTTTATTATGGTAGTGAGATTGCTCTTGATGGTGGGGAAGACCCTGATAACCGTAGACAAATGGATTTCCGAACAGATAAAGAATTGGTGGATTATATTTCTCAAATTGGAGCTGCTAGACAAACACTTCCGTCCTTAACTCGTGGTACGTTCGAGTTTCTATATGAAGAGAAGGGAATGGCTGTATATAAAAGGGAGTATGATGGTGAAACCACTGTTGTAGCAATTAATAACACATCAAAAACACAAACAGTAACCATTACAGAAGGGCTTGAAAAGGATAAAGAACTTCGAGGTGTACTCAGTGATGAGATTGTCCGTGGAAAAGGCCAGGAATATACGATCGTGCTCGACCGTGACCAAGCGCAAATTTTTATCTTAGGCCAGAAAACAGGGTTGAATATCCCATATATACTTATAATGGGAGCTGTGTACGTAGCGTTTATTATATTTATCTATTTGCTATGGAAAAGATCGAAAAGGAAAAAACTCCCGAATCAATGATAAAAAATATACTACAAAAGTATCGGATAGTTAGGGTAGAATAAGGAATAAAGAAAACCTGAATAATTATTAATGCTATTCAGAAAATGTAGTTATTAGGAAATGAGGTGGGTAAGATGGCTGTTACAATTAAAGATGTTGCTAAATTAGCAAAGGTCGCACCATCTACCGTATCACGTGTAATTGCAAATAATCCTCGAATAAGTGAAAAAACGAAGAAAAAGGTTAGAGAAGCCATGGATGAGTTAGGATATCATCCTAACTTTATTGCAAGAAGTTTAGCGAGTCAAAGCACACAGGCAATCGGTCTCGTCATGCCGAGCTCTACTGACGTAGTATTTCAGAATCCCTTTTTTCCAACGGTACTTAGAGGACTTAGTGAAGGGGCGCATGAAAAACACTACGCCTTATATATGACAACAGGAAAGACTGACAATGAAATTCTAGACGGAGTTACACAGATGGTCCAAGGTGGACGCGTTGACGGAGTCGTCCTACTTTATTCGAAAATTGAAGATAAAGTGTTAATGTATTTGCAGGAAAGAGGCATTCCATTTGTAGTTATTGGCAAACCTTTTAAGCATGTGGAGGAAATTACTCATGTTGATAATGATAACTTCCGTGCAACAAAGGAAGTAACGGAATATCTCATTCAGCTTGGACATGATCATATCGCTTTTGTCGGTGGAAACTTAAATCTTGTTGTAACGGTTGAGCGTTTACTTGGATACGAAAAGGCACTTCGTGAAGCAGGAATTCCATTAAATGATGATTATATTGTACATGAAGAATTTTTAAGAGAAGGTGGACAAGAAGCTGTAAGGGAATTGCTTTCTTTAAAGGTTCCACCCACTGCACTGGTTGTCGCGGATGATTTAATGGCATTAGGGGTTCTTAATACATTAGATGAATTGGGAATTAAAGTACCTGAAGATATCTCGATCATCAGTTTCAATAATGTACTAGTGTCAGAGATGTCCAGGCCACCTCTCACAAGTGTGGATATTAATATTTTTGACCTTGGGTTTGAAGCTGCTCGTAGCTTGATCCAAAAGATAGAAAACCCAAAAGAACCAATCAAGAGAATTATTATTCCACATCAAATTGTTAAACGCTTCTCTTGTTCTTATCCAAATGAAGAAAGAGTATTGTTGCCTCAAAAAGGGACTTTCAGTTGAAAAGTCCCTTTTTTTATCCTTATCCATTGACGACTGTTCCACCATTAACATGAATCATTTGACCGCTAACATAAGAGGAGTCAATTGATGCGAGAAAAACATAACTCGCGGCAAGTTCATACGGCTGTCCGGCTCTTCCCATTGGTGTCGTAGATCCGAATTCTGCTACTTGTTCGGCTGGGAAGGTGGAAGGAATGAGAGGAGTCCAGATAGGTCCCGGTGCCACTCCATTTACTCGTATTCCATCCTTAGCAAGTGACTTTGAAAGAGATCTGGTAAAGGTAACAATTGCTCCTTTAGTAGCGGAATAGTCAAGTAGTTGCTCGTTTCCTTGATAGGCTGTTATGGAAGCTGTGTTAATAATGGAGCTCCCTTTCTTCAGATGGGGAAGAGCAGCCTTAGTTAAATAAAAATAAGAGAAGATATTTGTTCGGAACGTTCGTTCAAGCTGCTCTGATGTGATATCAAGCAAACTTTGTTGTGGATGTTGTTCGGCAGCGTTATTGACGATTATATCAATTTTGCCAAATGCTTTTATTGTATCATCTACAATTTGGTTACAAACCTCCTCATCCCCAATATCTCCTGCGGCAAGGATACAACGTCTGCCTTCTGCCTCAACTTGCTTTTTCGTGTCCTCAGCGTCCTTTGTTTCGTTTAAATAGGAAACTACAACGTCAGCTCCTTCTTTAGCAAAATAGATGGCCACTGACTTCCCAATTCCACTATCACCACCTGTAATAATCGCTACCTTGTCTTTTAATTTATTGGAGCCTTTATACTGTTCACTAACATGAATTGGAATGGGGTTCATTTCATCCTCAACACCTGGTTGATGATTTTGATGTTGAGGTGGAAAAGTTTGTTTGTTATTCTTAGACAAGCATATCCATCCTTTCAAATGATCTTTGTCATTTTTGTAGTATAGGTTAAATGAGGGGATTTATATGCAAACGGAACAATTCAGAATAGGAGAAAAATTTGACGGATTTATATGAATTATGATATAAGCTATAATATTAAAAATATTTTCTAATGAACGTAATCAATTGGAGGAAGTGACATTTATGGAACATCGTAGTAAGATTATAGACTGTACAATTCGAGATGGAGGCTTAGTCAACAATTGGGATTTTAGCGTAGAGTTTGTTCAGGACTTGTATAATGGTTTAAGTGAGGCTGGAGTTGAATATATGGAAATTGGATACAAAAATTCAGCCAGGTTACTGAACGTATCAGAGCCCAATCCATGGAGATTTCTCGACGATCACTTCCTAAAAGAAATTATTCCAGAGAAAAAATTCACGAAGCTATCTGCCTTAGTGGATATTGGACGAGTAGACCCGAATGACATCCTTCCTCGTGAGGAAAGTATCTTGGATATGATCCGAGTAGCGTGCTATGTTCGTGAAGTGGATAAAGGATTGGAACTTGTACAAATGTTCCATGATTTAGGCTATGAGACTTCACTCAACATTATGGCGTTATCTAGTGTACCAGAGCAACAGCTTATAAAAGCGTTTGAGTTGGTAAAAGAGAGCCCAGTAGATGTGGTATATATCGTTGACTCATTCGGAAGCTTAGATCCTAGAGATATTGAGCATCAAGTGAAAAAATTCCAAGCACTGATTCCTAACAAACAGCTAGGAATTCATACTCATAACAATATGCAACTGGCATTTGCCAATACGTTAACTGCGTTTCAAAATGGGGTTACGTTCCTTGATTCATCTGTTTATGGGATGGGACGTGCGGCAGGTAACTGCAATACAGAGCTTCTCGTTAGCTATATTCAAAAACCAAGCTATGAGCTGAAACCAGTTCTTGGCGTTATCGAAAAACATATGTTAGACATGCGTAAGAGATGGGAATGGGGCTATATCATCCCTTATATGATCTCTGGTGTACTTAATGAGCATCCACGTATCGCAATGGCATACCGTGATAGTTCCGATAGAGATAAATTTGTAGAATTCTATGATAAAGTAACAACACCTGAAGCTACTTTGATCTTAGAGTCAAAATAATAAATAGATATTGAAATTTTCGAAAAAGGCCAATACTGGCCTTTTTTTATATTTATTTTATTTATATATGTTTTATCACTATTATCAAAACAAAAAAGTGAAAAACTATTGTCATGGATGCGCTTTCGTGATAAGTTTAAAAGGTCAAATGTGACATATTTGTGAATAATAATAATTATATTTTTGATACGAAAACAGCGACCCTGTTGATCGGTTGAAAAATCTTTATTTATTTTGTTTATGACAGTTGGTACTTAGCAGCGCTCCTGTATAAGGCAAACCGTTGTAATGATTCAGGTGAAGGTTCCTTATATAGGAGTCTAAATTTGGATTAATTACAACGGTTTTTTGTTTTCTATTGGAGCATCTATGCGATTGATGTAGGGGGAAAACAAATGAAAACAACAAAAAATCGTTGGCTTATTGCATTATCAGCAGTTGGAATACATATTTCCATTGGTTCGGTATATGCATGGAGTAATTTTACCGCTCCCTTAAAGAACATGTTTGGGTGGTCGGATTCAGAGGTAGCACTTACTTTTAGTATCGCTATCTTATTTTTAGGTCTCTCAGCTGCATTTTTGGGACATTTTGTAGAAAAGTATGGTCCAAGAAAAGCAGGATTACTAGCAGCCATTTTCTTTGGAATTGGTATTACTGGTTCTGGTTTAGCAGTCGATTTTGGTTCAAAGTATATGCTTTATGTGTGTTACGGAGCACTAGGTGGAATTGGACTTGGAGTTGGTTACATCGCACCTGTTTCTACTCTAGTAAAATGGTTTCCTGATCGAAGAGGTTTAGCCACCGGCCTTGCTATCATGGGATTTGGGTTTGCAGCAGCCATTTCAAGCCCAATTATGAACTCATTGATTGAAACTGTAGGTGTAGCGAATACATTTTATATTTTAGGTGTATCATACTTTGCTATTATGACTCTTTCTTCATTATATTTAGAGAAGCCTGCTGAAGGTTGGTTACCAGAAGGTTTTCAAGCGAAAATTGAAAGTGGAAAGGCAAAACCAACCTTGGAATTGTCACAGCTAATGGCTAATGAAGCAGTAAAAACAAAACGCTTCTGGTATTTATGGCTCATGTTATTCATTAATGTCACTTGTGGAATTGCCATCTTAGCGGTAGCGAAACCACTAGCGATGGAAAGCATCGGCATTGACATGACAGCGGCTGCAGCATTGGTTGGTGCAATTGGTATCTTTAATGGTTTAGGTCGAATTGGTTGGGCTTCCTTATCTGATTATATTGGACGTCCAAATACCTATACAGCCTTTTTTGTTCTACAAATTGTCATGTTTTTCTTTTTACCACAAGTGTCCATTCAGTGGTTATTTATGGCTATGCTTATTGTCGTTTATACTTGCTATGGTGGTGGATTTTCTTCTATTCCAGCTTATATTGGAGATATGTTTGGTACAAAGCAACTTGGGGCCATCCATGGCTATATTTTAACGGCATGGGCAGCTGCAGGACTAGTTGGTCCTTTATTCGCTGCATGGATTAAGGATACGACTGGCAGCTATGCAGGAAGTTTAACCTTCTTTTCCGGATTATTTGTAGTTGCATTAGTGATATCAATTTTAATAAGATTTGATATTAATAGATTAAAAGCAGAGAATGCCGGAAAGGTAGGACATTCTAAAGAAGCAGTATAATATCTAACAAAAATAGTGTAAGATAGGGAAAAAACGGTAAGTGAGTTGAAACGAGTGAATAAGTACGAAGCTGAGTTTAGCAATATTGTTCGAGCCTTTCGTAAAAAGCATATGGGAAAAGGTCCAAGTCAAGTTCGAACCACTTTCTCAAAAAACTGGGCCATCTGTGAACTGGAGGGGAATCTATCCCCTATTGAAAAATTCATTGCCACAGCAGAAGATGGGCGCCAAATGCTTCGCTCTGCCCGTACAGAAATGGTGAAGGAGATTTATAAAAAAAATCATCCTACAGAGTTGGAAGAATTGCTTGGCACAAAATTCGTCCGTGTGTTTGTCGATATCGATATTGAGTTAGACATAGGTATGTCGATCTTTGTATTTGAAGATAACATTGAAGAGAAATTTAATATGTAATAACTGTTGCAAGCAGATTTATTTTGTTGGAACTTGGCAGCGCACCTGTTAAAGACTAACCACCTGAAGTTTCGTCCTAATAAAAAGGAAGGATTTCTTCTGGTGGTTTTTTATATGAAAAAAGTGTAAATGGAGGAATAAATTATGGGGAAAACAAAACATCCAGGACCACAAAAGAAAGCCTTACTACCCGCACCGAAGTACTGGGTTAGTCCCATCCCATTTGGATTAGGAAAGATTAAACCAAAACATATCCGCGATACGATGAAGGTCGCTTATGATAATAAAGACAATTTAGGTTATGCCACTCGAATCATTACAGAGGGCGTATGTGACGGTTGTGCGCTTGGAGTATCTGGCTTGTACGACCAAACCTTAACCGGTCCACATCTGTGTACGACCCGTTTAAATGTTCTAAGACTAAACACCATGCCAGCAATTAAACCAGAGATTCTTCATGCAGATATTGACGAACTTAAAAAATATGACAGTACGGAACTTCGGAAACTTGGTCGTATCCCATATCCAATGATTCGTCGCAAAGGTGAGCGTAAGTTTTCTCGCATTACATGGGATGATGCGATGAATATGATTGCCGGAAAGATGAAAAAGCTAAATCCTAAGCAATATGCTTTCTACTTAACATCACGTGGAATTACCAATGAAAATTATTATGTAGCAGCTAAAGTTTCACGCTTTTTAGGAGCAAACAATATCGATAATGCATCACGAATTTGTCACTCTCCAAGTAAAACGGCATTAAAACGTTCAATTGGTGTAGGAGCATCCACTTCGAACTATTTAGATTGGATTGGTACAGATGTACTTCTATTCTGGGGTAGTGTGGCATCAAATGCTTCACCGGTATCTTCTAAATACATGTTAGAAGCTAAGAAAAAGGGTACAAAAATTATTGTTATTAATCCATATCGTGAGCCAGCAATGGAAAATTATTGGATTCCTTCCAACCCAGAATCAGCCCTATTTGGAACCAAACTAGCAGATGATTTCTACCAAGTTAATATCGGCGGAGACATTGCATTTATGCATGGAATCATGAAGCACTGGTTTGATATGGAATCCAAGCAACATGGTTCGGCAATTAATCATCAGTTTGTACAAGAACATGTGAATGGTTACGAAGAACTTAAAGCAAAGGTACAAGAGCAAACATGGGAACATATTATAGAATCATCAGGTGTAACAAAAGAGCGTATCATCGAGCTTGCTGAAATTTTAGCAAAAGCAAAAAATGCTGTCTTTGCCTGGGCTCTTGGTTTAACGATGCATTCATTTGCAACAGACAACATCTCCCAAGTTGCTAATCTAGCATTATTACGTGGTTTCCTAGGTCGCAAGCACTCTGGTTTAATGCCGTTTCGTGGTCACTCCTCTGTACAAGGTTCTGGGGAAATGGGAGCAGATCCCTTTGTCTTACCAGGTGGAGATTTTTACGGTGAGAATATTGAGCGTATTGAAAAGCTGTGGGGCTTTAAACTTCCGCGTTGGCAAGGGGATATTGTTGGTGTCACTCTTGAAAATATTATGCTTCCGGAAGATCATGAGAGAAAGGTGAAGTTATATTATTTGAGTGGTGGTAACTTCTTAGAAACCATGCCTGATCCCAATTTTGTCGAAAAAGCATTATCTCAATTAGATATTCGTGTCCACCAAGATATTATTTTAAATACTTCTACTCTAGTAGATGCAAAAGAAGCAGTTATCGTGCTACCGGCGAAAACCAGATATGAGCAAGAAGGTGGCGGAACGTCAACTTCCACTGAAAGAATGGTTTACTATTCTCCTGAAATCGAAGGAAATAAAAACCGAATTGAAGAAGCTCGTGAAGAATGGAAAATCTACATTGATCTAGCAAAGCGTGTAAATCCTACAATGGCACATCAGGTGGATTTTAAAGATGCACAGGCGATCCGTGACGAGATCGCATTAGCAAATCCAAATTACGACGGTATCCAGCATCTAAAGAAAAAAGGTGATGTGTTCCAATGGGGCGGAGCATGGCTATGTGAAGATGGAATCTGTCCAACTCCAGATGGGAAAGGGACATTAATTACAGTCGATATTCCAAATATGGGTAAAAAAGAAGGACAGTTTTTACTAACGACTCGCCGTGGAAAGCAATTCAATTCCATGGTGTTTAGTGAAAAAGATCCGTTGAATGGGTCTGACCGTTATGATGTCTTGATTAACGCTGAAGAAGCTCGTTTGCATAGGATTGCAGATGGAGAAGGGATTGTTGTCTATAATCAGCACGGAGTGTTTCAAGGACGTGCAAAGTATGCTGATATCACAACAGGGAACCTTGGTGTTCACTTCCCTGAAGGAAACTTCTTATTACCCAAAGGAAAATATGAAAAATTTGCTGGTATTCCAGATTATAATATTGCGGTAAAAGTAGAGAAAGCAGAACGTTTTAATGCTCGTAAAGATACACAATACCTGGAGAAACCAATTCCAGATCTAGAGACGGAAGTAAGCTAATAATTTAGGAGGGTACAGAAATGGACAATGAAATAGATGAAGTGACCACCACTAGAAGCATCATGAGATTTGACGGCCAGGACTTCTATGAACAAGAGGAGACAATAGCTGTTGAATTCCCGCTAACGGTGATGTTGGATGGTCAGGAATTTGCTACCATGGTCTGTACCCCTGCTAATATGGAAGAACTCGTTGTCGGTTTTTTAGCTTCAGAAGGTGTCATTCGAAGGTATGATGAGATTCAATCGTTAACAATTGACGACTCTAAAGGGTTTGCATATGTGGAGCTAGTGACTAAGAAGGAAATACAAAACCACCATCACTCCAAACGCTTTATTGGTTCATGCTGTGGGAAAGGACGTCAGTTTTACTTTTACAATGATATGAAAACGGCAAAAACAGTCATGAGTAAGACAACTATAACTGGCCAAGACTGTCAGAGGTTGATGAACCTTATGCAAGAAAGTTCATCTCACTTTCAGCAAACGGGCGGCGTGCACAATTCAGCTTTGTGTTCAAAAGAAGGGATCATAGTTTCACGGACGGATATTGGTCGCCACAATGCTTTAGACAAAATTTTTGGATATTGCCTAATCAATCGCATTCCGTTGAAAGACAAGATTATTGTATTTAGTGGACGAATTTCTTCAGAGGTATTGTTGAAGGCTGCAAAAATTGGAGTTGGAATTGTATTATCAAAATCAGCTCCTACAAACCTAGCACTTGATTTGGCTGAGGAACTAGGTATTACAGCTGTTGGATTCATTCGCGGTCAAGGGTTTAATGTATACACACATCAAGAACGTATTTTAGGTGGATAAGATGAGAAGCGCACGGTAGCCAATAGTTACCGTGCGTATTTTTGTTTAACGTTTCATGAATTTTGGTTATAAATTATCGATAATTTAATAATCGGCTTTTTTAATGTTGCTTATCTAAAGCCAACTTTAATCCAAATCCAATTAATACAAGACCCGTTACTTTATCCATGATCCTTTGTACTTTTGGAGACATAAGCCATTCACGTAAATAGTTAATAAAAAAGACATAAACAAAAAACCAAGTAATAGATAGCACTGTATAAATAACACCCATCATAATAAATTGTTGTGTCGCGTCTGCTCCTGTTTTCACAAATTGGGGTAAAAATGTTAGAAAGAACATGGCAACCTTTGGATTAAGCACATTTGAGAACAACCCTTGTTTAAAGGCTGATTTTTTCAATTCAGAATTATTCTGGTTTTCAATATGAGTAACGTATTTGTTTTTATTAGTGATAAAAGAGGATAATCCAAGGTATATCAAGTAGACGGCACCTGCGTATTTAACGATTTCAAAAGCAACGGCGGACTGCATTAATATAGCTGAAAGACCAAACGCAGCTGCAAATGTATGCACCAATGAACCAGTTGTAATACCTAGAGCCATTTTATAGCCGTCAATTCTTCCATCTGAAATAGTCCTTTTTGTAATTAGTGCTGTATCAATCCCTGGACTCATCACAACGAACAATGAAAGGACTAAAAACGTATAGAAATCATTCATTTTCTCCACTCCTTACTGACTTGTAAAAGGCTATTTTATAAAATATACTTTTATTGTATTAAATACAGTTTAACATAGCTATCATTCGTTTTTAAGTTTAATTTAATAAAGTTAAATAAAATTTAACTACATCCTTAAGGAGTGATATATTGGAGAATATAGATATTGGGAAAAAAGTGGAGAAGTTTAGAAAAGCTAAAGGTTTAAGTAGTAGAGAATTAGCAAAAATAGCTGAAATCACTCCATCAATGTTAAGTCAAATTGAACGGGGGCTGGCAAATCCCTCAATCCAAACGCTAAAGGTTTTAGCTAAAGCCCTTGATGTTCCCACCTTTAGTTTTTTGCTTGAAGAAACGAATACAAAAGATTTAGTTGTTAGGTCAAATGAGCGCAAGAAAATGGTAGTTGACAACTTATCGTACGAGTTATTGTCGCCTGATTTTACAGGAACAATCTCGACTGCGATTATGAATGTTCCTCCAAATACATATTCTTCAGAGAGTCTTTTGGAACACAAAGGAGAAGAGGTTGCTTTTGTGTTAGAAGGGAAAATTAAAGTGTTTTTAAATGAGGAAGAATATATATTAGATACAGGTGATAGTGTAAAAATACCAGCACATATGAAGCATAAATGGGAAAATAATTTTTCTACAAAGGCTACGATACTATTTTCGGTCACCCCATCTGCTTTTTAATATCCTGTTCAACATAGGGGATTCTTCCAAAATGAACGATCACCTTTTCTTATTTACTAAAGGGAGTTTAATCGAGAAATGATTTCTGGAATATAAAAATGCCCGACTGATTAAGAGGGGCATGTGAATTATTTTTCTTTTGAAATTTCTTTTCTATTAGGTGCGAGTGGAGGTTGTTCTAACCATTTGTTTTTTACCATAACATCAAACCAATTTTTTGTAACCAAAAGGTTTTGTAAAATAATTGTCTCAAAAGTGGCCACGAGGTCTGTTCGCATGGATGCCGCAAGACCTGCGCCATGATAAGTTTGTGCAGCTTGAAACAAAAAACCCATGTGATACATTAATAACTTATCAGAAAATGGAGAGTCTGTTGAAATGGTTATTTCTGTTTCCAAAGATTTAGGAACTGGTAAATTGTCAGCTTGCAGTATTTTTGCGAATGCTTTTATTTGATCATCAGCAGTCTTCTCAGATTCACTTAAAAATTGTCTAACCTCTTGCGATTGAGCCACTTGGCTGAATCCAATAGAAAGGGTTTTAGCCATAATACTTTTTTTAAGGTTTAAAGATATACTGATGATTTCAGTCGCTGCAAGAGTTCTACCCTTTCCAAAAAAACCATCTTTAAAATCTTTACTTGAAATATATTCAGGATGTTCATATGCATAAAATATTGGGTCTCTCTGAAAAAGCCCTTTTTCCAGCAATAACTCTATAGTTTGATGATACATCCTTTTCGCATCGTTATCGCATGAGTCGTAAAAATCCCTTAAATCTTTTCTTACAGAAATGCATAATGAAGTGCTATGCCCTAATAAACCATGTAAAGTCATTATGTGTAAATAATTCAAGCAGAATGCATCTGAAAACAATCTCTCTTTTCCTGTATACAGGTCAGTCTCATTAAATCCAACCGGAACGGGAAATCCTTCATTTTTAATAAAAATCTTTATTTGTTCCTTTTGTTTTTCGAATGTCTGGATTGCATCTTTGAATACCGCTTTTATTTCTTCATCTTCAATAATTGAGTACATATATGTAATTACTATATGTGTCGCTGTTCCGTTTACATACTCCCCCCATAAGGAACCTATTTCAGAGGAAGTAAGTTTCAACTTTTCCATATCTTCACCTCCCAAGTATTATTTCCAATTTCAATAGAGAGTATGTTTCTCTCAGGATTAAAATAATCCAATGAGCGTATGAAGGAAATAGGAGAAATACTGATTTTTATACAAAGGCATCAAGCAAGAAAAAACCCTGATTTTCTCAAGGTTTTTATTTGTTATACTATAGTTTTTCTGTATTATGATCTAATTCTTATTCTTTTACTTTTTTAAGTACCTTTGTTAATTCGGAAATTTCATTAGTGAGATTCTCAATCTTTTCAGAAAGAGTAGCTAGACCTCTGAATTCTTCTTTTAATTCGGAGATTTCGTTAGAGATAGTTACTAATTTTTCATATGAAGTAGACATCTGCACATTTTCTGGTTTCTCAGATACTTTTGATGCTTGGGTAGCGGCGATTAGCTTATTTTTACTAAGTTGTTCGGTAACCGAATTCATAATAACATCATTATTAAGAAGAGTTGATGCCAGTTGCATCATAGATCCTAAATCGAGCGTATTTTGATTTTTAAGAAGTTGGTTAGCAATATTCTTAGGATCCTTGTCCATATTGTTACTTGTATTCTGTTCTCTGTTTTCATTTATGTTATCACTCATTTTTTTCCCACCTTATTCATTTTATTTAACAATAAATTTAAATTCTTTCCATCTTATGCTTTTTAATTAAAAATGTAGTGTGTTAATATCTCTGTTCAAGTCATCTAAATCGCATAAATAAAAAACCCTAGAAGATTATTTTAAAATAATCTCTAGGGTTTCCTAGAAAGCTAGGTCCAAATTGATTCGCTAATTGCGCGAGTAGGCTGGATTAGAAGCAGTTAACATCATTAAGTGCTTCTTGAGCTAGTGCAAGTCTAGCTGCAACCTCTGTAAAACCAAATAAATTTGCAACTGCGATAGCAACCGCAATTAGAATCTGTAAAACAAGTCTTCCAATTTCACAAAGAAGTCCTTGGACAATTCCTCCAATTGTGCTATCAGGAATTAACGCCATTTTTCTTGCCTCCTTTCTACAAAAGAAATACTGTAAGAGGCCCCTTACAAAATACATCCTATGTAAAAAAGATGGACAAGTATAAACAGATATCACAATAATAAAAAAAGGGGCTGTCCAATTTATATTCATGGTACTTATTAGTAAATTTCACCATATTTTTATTTAAAAATAATTTGTAAACTTCGCCTGAATTTCTTTTAAAAACATCTCAGCAGCAGCGGAAAATACCTGATGTTTTTTCCAAACGATATTTAGGCCAGATTCAAGTCTTGGTTTTAGCGGTCTAAAACAAAGGTTACTATCACTAGATGTATTCACTATTTTATCAAGGGTTATGGCATAACCAATGCCCTCTTTAACCATAAGGGAAGCATTAAATGCAAGATTGTAAGTAGTCACAACGTTTAATTTTTCAAAATCTTCACCAAACCAATCCGCAAATTCATTTTTAGAAAATGCCTGTTTTATAGCCTGTCTTGAACAAATTAGAGGAACATTTAATAAATCCGCTGCTTGAATTAAAATACCAAAGTCAAGCAATCCCTTGTCAAGCCGTACAGTCACATCGTCTTCGTTTCCGCTGTAGAGGTGATACCGTATATTTGGATAACCTAATTTCTTCTGCTCTTTTTCGCAGGAGCATTCCTTCATCTGTGAGAATGATACTGAATAAATAGTTTTTTCTCTAACTCTTGTTCAAGATCCTTTATTTGTCTGGACAAGGTTGGCTGTGTGACATGTAAAAAATCAGCAGCAGCCGTCATGCTTCCTTCTCTTGCCACCGTAAGGAAATATCGCAAAACTCTTAATTCCATTCTTTACTCCTCCTTTATCATGTTTTAGTATATACAACACAGAAATGCCTATCAAGCATATCACGATATATGATATAAGTATTGGATATGTAAAATAGAGCGCGTTAGAATAAATAACAAGGAAGTAATATGGGGGTAGGGATAACCACCGAATAAATATCAAGTAGTGTGAAAGGGAGGAAATAAGTATGACTAACAATAAAAATGTTTGGTTTATCACAGGTGCTGGACGTGGAATGGGTGTTGATTTCGCAAAAGCAGCACTTGCAGCAGGATACCAGGTTGTCGCCACTGGTCGTAATACTGACAAGGTAGCCAAAGCCCTTGGCAATCACGAAAATCTGTTGATTGTGAAGTTGGATATTACTGACCCATTAGATGCCGAGACTGCCGTGAAGTTAGCCGTCGACCGTTTTGGCCGTATTGATGTGTTGGTCAACAACGCAGGTAGCTTCTATGGTGGTTTCTTCGAGGAACTGACACCACAACAGATTGAACGTCAAATCACGACCAACCTGTATGGCCCTATGAACGTCACCCGTGCCGTGTTGCCATTTATGCGTAAGGTTCGTTCTGGACATATTATATCAATTTCTTCTCTTGCAGGATTAGCTGGATTTGAATACAATGCTGCTTACTGTGCTTCGAAGTTCGGTCTTGAAGGCTTTATGGAGTCGTTACATCATGATGTTGCCCCTTTTGGTATTAAAACGACCATTGTAGAACCAGGTTTCTTCCGTACTAAATTTTTAGAGCTAGAATCAAAATTCCTTGCTGAGGCATCTATTGATGATTACGCAGGGCGTAATGCACAATACCATGCTTTTTGGGAAGAAAAAAATGGAAAGCAGGAAGGCGATCCTACCAAACTTGCTAAGGCTTTGATCACCATCGTAAATCAGGAGGAACCACCGTCTCGCTGGATCGCTGGTGCAGATGCCCTTGCTGGTGCAGAACAAAAAGTTGTAGAACTTCAACATCAGATCAACGCCTATCGTGACTTGTCTACCTCTCTCGCATACGAGGATGAGTAAACAGTGAGATTATTTGAGATAAAACTTAAAAAAAATGGCCCCTAAGAATGGGGCTATTTATTTATTGGAAGGAGTTGTTTTTTTGGCTAAACAAAATAATTTGTTGATTTTCATATTAACAATAGGAGTATTCGGTATCTTAAATACTGAAATGGGAGTTATCGGTATACTGCCTTCCCTTGCTGAACATTTTAATGTTAGTGTATCAAAAGCTGGTTTGCTGGTGAGTCTTTTTGCCCTAGTGATTGCAGTCTCTGGTCCAACGATGCCTTTATTGTTTTCAGGTATCAATCGGAAGAAGGTTATGTTACTCGTACTTGGTGTTTTCGTTGTAGGGAACATTGTTTCTATATTTACAACTAACTTCAGCATTGCATTAATTGCTCGTGTGATACCAGCCCTTTTTCATCCCATTTATTGTTCATTGGCTTTTTCAGTGGCTGCTGCCTCAGTTAGCAAAGAAGAAGCTCCTAAAGCTGTTTCTAAAGTATTTATAGGTGTATCCGCTGGTATGGTAGTTGGCGTACCAATCGCTAGTTTTATTGCCAGTACAATTTCTTTACATATGGCGATGGTATTCTTTGCTGTTGTAAATGCTATTGCATTCTTTGCTACCTTTCTATTTGTACCATCTATGCCTGTAACTGAAAAACTTTCTTATGGAGCACAATTATCCGTATTAAAAAAATTCGTTACTTGGCAGTCCATTGTAGCAGTCATTTTTCTGAACTCAGCCATATTCGGGGTTTATAGTTATTTGGCTGAGTATTTAAAAACTGTTACGAATATGTCTTCGAATACAATTACGATTATGTTATTTGTATTCGGTGGCGCCAATATTATTGGGAATGTTTTGGCAGGGAAGCTACTTACTAAAAATGCCTTAAGTTCTGTAGTGTTATTTCCTTTCGTATTAGGAGCAGTTTATATCTTATTATTCCTTTTTGGACATTTATCCGTACCTATGGCAATCATTACTTTATTCTGGGGAATCTTAGCAGGAGTAGGAGGAAATATCAATCAATATTGGATTATGTCTTCAGCTCCCGAAGCACCTGATTTCGCTAATGGATTATTTTTAACAGCGGCTAATCTAGGAACAACAATTGGAGCAGCTATAGGTGGATTATTTATATCAGGTTTGGGTACAGAATACGTTGTATTAGTGGGAATCCTATCATTGCTACTAGGTTCCATATCTATTTTTCTAAGAAATTATATGTATAGTTCTACAAAACAACTCTCCATATAAGAATGTTAACTCAATCAAAGAACGAGAAAGGGAGGATTTAAATGACACATGATAAACAAGTGGCGCTTGTAACTGGAGGGAATCGAGGAATTGGGTATGAGCTGGTCAAACAATTGAGTTTGTCTGGTTTTAATGTCGTTTTGGCAAGTCGGGATCATGAAATGGGTAATAAGGCTGTGCAAAAACTTAAGGAGTTAAACCTGGATGTTTCGTGTATTGAGATGGATGTCTCAAATCACGAAAGCATCACCCAAGCTGCAATTACTCTAAATGAGCAATATGGAAGATTAGATGTATTAATTAATAATGCAGGCGTGTATTTAGATGAGAATGAAAATTTATTGACTATGGATCCTAGCATTCTCCAGAAAACAATGGAAACTAATTTCTTGGGTGTCTACCATGTCATGCGTTCCTTTATTCCCTTAATGGAAAAACAAGGATATGGGAGAATTATTAATATTTCCTCAGAATATGGGGCGATGAGCGAAATGTCCTCTCCTAGAGTTGGCGCCTATAAGTTGTCCAAATTTGCCTTAAATGCTTTGACAAGATTAGTAGCTGCAGAAACTAAAGGTGATATTAAAATAAATGCAGTTGATCCGGGATGGGTAAGCTCAGATATGGGGGGACCATCTGCCCCAAGAACACCAAGGGAAGCAGCCGAGTCTATCCTGTGGTTAGCGACGATTGGATCTGAAGGACCAAACGGAGGGTTCTTTAAAGATGGGAAACAAATACCTTGGTAGACGTTAGTAGTTGTGAAAAATCCTTTCGAAAAAAGCCGAACACCCAAAAACTTGGGGTTCGGCTTTACTTGTTTTGCTAAAAGTTATTTATAAATCGTCAATAAGGATATAGCTAGCTTTAACGGGGCCATGAACTCCAACTACTAAATTTAATTCAATATCAGCAGAATTACTTGGGCCAGTAATAAAATTTACACATGAAGCAACTTGCTTACCTTGTTCATGTATGGAACGAAGTTTTTGCGCAGCTTGCGTCATTCTCGGTACTAGAGTGCTTTTAGGAACTAAAACGATGAGTGTAACAGGAAGAAAGCTAACGGTCCGCCCCTTATCCTTGTCACTTAGTAAAACAACCGTACCTGATTCTGCAAGTGTTATTTCACTAATTGTGATTCCTACGTTTGCTTTTTCAGCAAGAGAGATGTTTTCCATTTCTTTTGTGTAATCCCATTCATGAATAGAAACTCCTTCGCTCGGCCAAGTTTCATTCATAAGAGGAGAAAGACCCCAATTTGAAAAACGTTCATCCTTCCAAGATACAATGGGCCCACCGCCATGAACGGCAACCGTTTCTTTAAGTGTATTCTCTAGTTCCTTGAGATTTGTTTCAACGAGAGTAGTATGAATTTTTTCGCATTGTAACCTCAAAACTTCTACTAAGTCATCAACGGATGCTTCCTTTAACACGAGGTGTTGGGGCTGATGCTTCCAGTTACGAACAGGTGCGTTTTGGATACGTCTTTCGCGACCAAGTGAGGTAGCTATTTGATTTAAAAAAACATCTTTATTTTGTATTGTTCCAGTCATGATGGTTCTCCACCTTTGTCCCTATTTTTAAACCAATCTCTAAATCTTTCCTTGTTTGGTGCAGGGAACTCCCGAATTTCTGTCCATGCCTTTAAAGGACCAACACCTTTAGAGATTTTGTCACCTGAAGTAAAAGGTAGCATGGCCGTCGGTGCGAACTTAGATCCCAGGTTGTAAAGGGAAGGGGACGCAGCACCCAAACCAAATGCCTTCATAGCTAACTTTTCGGAAATTGGTGCTTTGCCTTCTTTTTCAACAATCGTTTGTCTATGCTTATGCAACAGCTCGTGTAAAGGTATTTTTACTGGGCAAACTTCAGTACATGCTCCACAAAGTGTTGATGCGTATGGTAATTCTTTATAATCATCGTACCCGCCTAATAAAGGGGATAATACAGCACCAATTGGTCCCGAATAGATGGATCCATATGAATGGCCACCAACATGTCGATAGACAGGACATACATTTATGCAAGCTGCACAGCGAATACATTGAAGGATAGATTGAAATTCACCACCGAGTATACTAGAGCGGCCATTATCTACGATAACGAGATGGAAGTCTTCAGGACCATCAACATCATGTTCTTCACGAGGGCCAGTTAACACAGTAATGTAGCTAGTCAGTTTCTGACCAACCGCACTTCTAGTAAGAAGACTAACCAGAACTTCCATTTCTTCAAAGGTCGGAACAAGTCTTTCCATCCCCATAACGGTAATTTGCGTTTTCGGAAGGGAAGTGACAAGATCCGCATTGCCTTCATTCGTGACTAGACTGATTGATCCTGATTCTGCAACGGCAAAATTACAACCAGTAATTCCTACATCAGCTGTTAAATATTCTTGACGAAGCATTTCTCTAGCGTGCCAGGCGAGTTCTTCTGGTTTTTCAGTCTTTTTATAGCCCAGCTTTTCCGAAAACACGTCACGTATTTGCTCTTTGTTTTTATGAAGAGCGGGAACAACGATATGAGAAGGAGGGTCATGGTCATCAACCTGCAAAATATACTCTCCAAGGTCGGTTTCGATTACCTCACAACCCGCATCTTCAAGACACTGGTTAAGGTGAATCTCCTCCGTAACCATCGATTTAGCTTTCACCACTTTTTTGGCGTTCTTTTCTTTAATAACTCCACTGATATATTCATTGGCTTGTTCAGCTGTTTGGGCGAAAAATACGTGGCCCCCTCGCTTAGCAACATTTTCACTAAGCTGTTCTAAATAATAGTCAAGATGGTCAAGTACATGCTTTCTAATTTCCTCACCGTGGTTACGCCATTCTTCCCAGTTTCCTAGTTCGATTGTTGCGTCTAATCTGCGTGTACCCATTCTTTCCTGAGCTCCAACTACTGCTCCTCGCATGAATGAGTCTTGAATTCCTTTATCCACTCGCTCTTTAAAGTCAGTTGTGCTAATTTTCATTGACATCTCTTTATCCCTCCCCAAGGTTCCTTGTTCACCATTAGCGACTATTTAATATTTCGGCTATATGTAACACCTTAATTGGTTTTAAATTCCGTTCAATACGCCCGCCAATGTTCATTAAACAACCAGCGTCAGCACCAATTAAATAATCTGCTCCGGTTTCTTCCACGTGAGCTACTTTTTCATCGACCATTTGTTCAGAGATTTGTGCCATTTTTACAGAAAATGTTCCACCAAATCCACAGCATTGCTCTTTTCCTGGTAACTCAGTAAACTCTAAATCTCTCACATTTGATAGAAGGACCATCGGAGCTTTTTTTACACCTAGTAATCTAGTCATATGGCAAGAAGTATGGTACGTAACTTTTCCTTTAAAGCGAGCACCAACATCTTCTATTTTCAATACATCAACAATAAATTGAGTTAATTCATATGATTTGGAAGCGAGTTCTTTTGCTTTTGGGCCCCAAACCGGATCATCTTTGAAAATATGCTCATACTCATGAAACATGGCAACGCAGGAGCCAGAAGGTGAAACGATATATTCAGCATGTGAAAACGTGTTAATCATTGTCTTCATTGCTTCCTTCGATTCTTTTACATATCCGCTATTGTAGGAGGGCTGACCACAGCAAACTTGAGAAGTTGGGAAATCAATTTCACAGCCTAAATGCTCTAGCAATTCAACCGTTGCTTTTCCTACATTGCTTTGAAACATATCAACAAGGCATGTGGCAAAAAGGGTAACTTTCATGATTGTTTATCTCCTATTCCTTTTAAAAATCAGGTCATCTGATGACCTGTTCAAAATAGATTATTTAATAACAATAATACTATATTTATAGTATTTCTTGAAAGGGATTACACGAAATTTTCTAAAAAAATGCACTTCATTCATTTTTTAATAGAAGTGCATGAAGATTATTTTAAGTATTTATAAAGAACACTTTCTACATTTTCAAGATGATCAAGCATAAGTGCACGTGCCTTTTCTCCGTCTTGTTCTTTTATGGCTAAATAAATTTTGCGATGTTCTTCATATAGACGGTCAACAGTGATTTGTTCAGAAAAGAGCCAAAGACGACGTGTTTCCTTAATGGTTTCACCAATAAGTCCTGATACGTGGTTCATTAAATTTACAAGTAAAGGATTTTGAGTTGCTTCGGCTATGGACATATGAAAGGCAAGATCTGCTTTTTCGTTAAGCTCTTCATTGCCGCTAGCGAGCTGCATTTCTTTAAGAGCGGCTTCGATGGTTTGCAGATGTTCCTCTGTTCTTTTTTGGGAAGCTGTGTAACATGTTCCTGCTTCTAAAATTTTTCGGACCTCGAGTAAATTTTGAGTATCCTGTAAGTTCATTAATATTGCGGTAGAGAGGGGAAGACTTACTTGTCCCGATTCAAACTCCTTTACATATGTTCCTTCGCCTTGTCGAATTTCTATTAATCCCATAGCACGTAAAGCGGTTAATGCTTCTCTAATTGTTGAGCGTCCAACCTGAAAGTTTTCGGCTAGTTGCTGGACGGAATCAAGCTTATCGCCAGGCTTAAATTGCCCTGCCTTAATCATATCGTGTATGGCATCGGCAACTTCTTCATAAATTTTTTTCGGTTTTATCTTTTTGTAATTCAAAGGAAGAGCCTCCAAAACATGTTCTTATATTTAGTATACAACTTTTTGATATTAAAAAAGGATACATAATGTAAGACATACGAAAAAAATCTGCCGGAGTTGTCGGCAGATTTTATTATACTAGCGATAGTTTGTAAATTGTACTTCTACTGTTAGGTCTGCTTCTTTTACAAGAGCAATAATCTTTTGAAGATCATCACGATTCTTACCAGTGACGCGAACTTGATCATCTTGAACTTGGCTTTTTACCTTTACGCCACTATTTTTTATAATCGTATTAATTTTTTTGGCATTTTCTTTATCAATTCCTTGAACGAGCTTCGCACGTTGTCTGACTGTTCCGCCAGAAGCCCCTTCCAGCTTCCCATAATCGAGATTACCGATTGGAACTCCACGTTTGATTAATTTACTTAGAAGCACATCTTTGAGTTGATCTAGCTTATACTCGTCATCTGAAATAAGTACTAATTCTTCCTTATCTAGTGATACTTCACTTTTACTACCCTTAAAATCATAGCGAGTAGAAATTTCTTTCATCGTTTGGGTAATGGCATTTGTTACTTCTGAAAAATCAACTTTTGATACAATATCGAATGAACTTTCTTTAGACATATGAGCCTCCTACAATCAAAAAATTTTTATGTATCTTTTATTCAGTTTCCCTTTATGGGTTCATTATAGTAAAATATAGCAGTTCAAACAACTTTCTCGCCGTTTTATAAACGATAGATAAGGTTAATGTATAGATATAGATAAATTTTAGGAGGTAGTGTATGTCACTAACTGATTACATTGGACAGGTCACAACCCTGACGGTAGCAAGGCAGGCTGCGTTTGGCTACTTTTTAACTAATGGGGAAGAAGACGTTCTTTTACATGAAAATGAAATGGTTGAAAATGCGGAATTATCGGAGGACCAAGAAATTGAGGTTTTCCTTTATATCGACTCTCGTGATCGTATTACAGCAACCACTTACATACCAGAAGTTCAAGTCGGCAAGTATGGCTGGGCGAAGGTGGTCGAAGTTAAGCCTGGAATTGGTGTGTTTCTTGATATTGGTATAAAAAAGGATGTGTTACTAGGAGAAGAGGACCTTCCTGTACATACATCTGTTTGGCCAAATGTGGATGATCTTTTATACATCTCACTTCGTGTAAATAAAAATAACCGAATTTATGTAAAAGCTGCGACTGATCCTATTATTACAGATATAAGTATTAAAGCTACATCAAAGGACTTTAATAAAAATATACAAGGACATGTCTACAGAACAGCAAAGGTTGGCACTTGGGTATATACGGTTGAAGGGTTTAAAGGCTTTGTTCATGAGTCGCAGCGGAAAGTGGAGCCTAGACTAGGTGAAAAAGTAGAAGGTCGAATCATTGATGTAAAAGAAGATGGAACCGTTAATATCTCTTTAATTCCTCGTAAACAGGAAGCACTCGACGAGGATGCAAATAAGATCTATGAGTATCTCCTACTAAGAAATGGGGCAATGCCTTATAGTGATAAAAGCATGCCAGAGGACATTCTAGAACGATTTGGATTAAGTAAAGCTGCTTTTAAGCGTGCATTAGGAAAATTGATGAAGAATGGGTTAGTTTATCAAGAGGATTTTTGGACATATAAAAAAGAAGAGAAAAATGACGTGGAGTAACCACGTCATTTTTCTATTTACAAATGATCTGTCTTCTTTGAAAATGATTTTTTTCCTGCTGTTCTGTTCTTTTCTTCTACCATGTTTTTCTCATGTCTGAGTGCATTTTTGTCTTGTGCTTTTTTATCATTATCTGAAGTATGTGGCATAATAATCCCCTTTCCTAGATAAAACAATCTACCTCATAATACAAGGCTTCTTTTAGTTTCTGTTGGAAAAAGAGAAGTATGCAAGTTACGAATGAAGCTTATTTAGAAAGAATATGGCAATCGTTCCTGGCCCTGTATGTGACCCAATTGCAGCCCCAATATCTGAGATATAAACATCTTGAGGTGAGAATTCGTCAATTATCATGGTTCTCATTTCTTCCACGGTTGTTTTGTCATCGGCATGACTAATTCCAATAACTTGTTTATCTAAAGACACTCCTCGTTCTTTCATAACTTCAATGATTCGACGCATTAATTTTTTCTTTCCTCGTATTTTCTCAATAGGTACGAGTTTCCCATCTTCCACATTTAAGAGCGGTTTAATATTTAACAGACCTCCAACGAAAGCAGAAGCCTTAGAAACCCTTCCGCCTTTAGCTAAATGGTCAAGATCATCAACTGAAAAGAGATGCTCCATATGCTTACATAGAAATTCTGAAGACGCAATGACTTGTTCCTTAGTAGCACCATTTTTTAGGAGTTTGGCTGCCTCCATAACAACCAATCCACATCCAAGTGAAGCACATTTTGTATCAATAATAGTCAAGTCCAGATCAGGATATTGTTCTTTCACTTGGTCACGTATCATCACTGCTGTTGAATAGGTTCCCGATAATTCGGAAGAAAAAGCGATGTATAGACCAGATTCTTTGTTGATGGCTAGCTCGGTAAAGTGTTTTTCAAATATAGATGGAGACACTTGAGATGTTTTGGGTATATCTCCGTTTCGAATGGACTCGTAAACCATTTCGGGATTAATGGTTAGTAAATCTTCGAACTCCTGCTCCTTTACATGTACCTTTAACGGTAACATGGTTACATTATGTTCAGCAAAAAAGTTAAGCGGCAAATCGCTAGCAGAATCAGCCATTAATTTAATCGACATGCCTATCACACTCCAATAACTATGTAATCTTATCTTTAGTTTAAAGAAATTATAAGTGAATTACAATTAAATGCGGGGGAGTTTGCTCATAATAGGGAAAATAGAGTTTTCGAGGAGGGGAATGTCATTGATTTATCTGCATACGAAAAAAATAATCATTGTGACCATCGGAGCTATATTAAATGCAGTGGCAATGAATTTTTTCTTAATCCCGGCTAATGTATACTCCAGTGGTTTCGTGGGAGTAGCACAGCTAATATCAAGTGTCTTTGGAAATTTCATGACAACTGGGGTTTGGTTATTTATTCTTAATCTTCCTGTGACCATTTTAGCTTGGAAAAAGGTAGGTCGATCGTTCACCATCTACAGTTTTATTAGTGTATTTCTAATGTCTTTTTTCTTAGAAATTGTCCCAATCATCAATGTTTCTAAAGATATTTTACTAAATGCGGTTTTTGGAGGAGTTATTGCGGCTATTGGCACAGGGATTACCTTAAAGTGGGGAGCGTCTACAGGAGGAATGGATATAGTCGCGATGGTTTTATCGAGAATGAAGGATAAGCCCGTAGGAACGTATTTCTTTATTTTAAATGGCGCAATCATTGTAACCGCAGGTTTTTTATATGGATGGGAAAAGGCCTTATACACGCTAGTCACTTTATATGTTTCTACAAGGGTGATAGATACCATTCACACTCGTCATGAAAAGCTGACAGCCATGATTATAACTAAAAAGTCGGATGAAATGAAACAAGCCATTCATTCAAAGCTTGTTCGAGGGATTACAACTGTACCTGCAAAGGGTGCATTTACAAACGAAAATAAAGAAATGCTAATAACAGTCATTACTCGTTATGAATTATTTGATCTCGAACGAATCATTAAGTCAGTTGATCCCAATGCCTTTACTAATATTGTTCAAACAGCAGGGATCTTTGGTTTCTTTCGAAAAGAATAACTACAGGAGGGAAAATCATGAAAAAATTGCTTTTTATGCTCACCATCATGTTTATGCTCATTCCAACAATTGGCTTTGCAAAAGAAGAATCTGCTTTTAAAAATATTATCGTAGATGGGGGGAGTGGAAATTACAAAGTACGAGGGGATGCTCATATTGGAAAAGATTATTTTTATTATTCCGTAGAAGACGGACATACACAATTTATC
>NZ_JAKFCQ010000039.1:0-40431 GCF_036676585.1 Robertmurraya sp. | reverse complement strand
TCACTAATGATCTTTTTCTTGGCCTCTGAAGAAATAGAAGTATCTTTTTCTATCTCATTTATCACATCTAATTTATCAGTAGAAACCACAGACATTTCTGCCAAGGCATTTGTTTCATTCGCAGTTAATACCAGGGTAGCTGGCTTCTTTTTCGTCCAGGTTTCCCATTCTGTTAACTTTTTGCCATTAGGATTACCCTTATGAAGGAAGTTAGCCAAATATTCTTTGAACTGAACGCTCAGTTCCTTCGCTCCATCTAGACTATATGATTCCTTCATCATAGATAAATAACTTTTATTGTTACTGTCTAATAGAGGGACAAAGACACCATGGAAGGATCCGAAAACAGACATCATATCCGTGGCTCCAGTAAGTTCTTCCCCAAAAGGCATTTCAACAGTGTAAATAGGTGCCTTATAGCTATCATACATTTTTTCAGCTGATTCCTGAGTGTTAAACAATCTGTATAGATCACTTCCATATTTCTTAGCAAAAGTGTATTCAGCATACTTCGTTTCGTCCGTTAGTAAACTACCATCTTGAACACTACTTGCAAAGTATGGATCTCCCCATGCAAAGAAGGAGAATTCTGATGCTCCAGTCAGCATGATTAAAGGAACAGAATTATAATTCTTTGTATCAAACTTTTGCTTTGGAAGAACCACACCATCATTATACAGATGAGGGAAAACACTCATTCGAATGGCTGCGTTACTCATTAATCCACTTAATCTATCAGCAGATAATGAATAGAGATAATCTTTTACTTTCTCATCCTTAGTCTGAAGCCATTGGTATGCTTCTTCTTCTGAAGATTTGACTCCATCCTGTACGACTAATGGAGCGATTGCTTTCGCAAAGACTTTAATACTATCATCTTGATCTGCCATAGTCATTCCACCGCTGAAGGCAATGGCCTTTTGAAATTTCCCTTCAAAGATGGGAGAGGCTAACGCAGCCATGACATCTCTACCGCCAGCAGAAAATCCAGAGATCGTTACGTTGTTTGGATCGCCTCCAAAGCTTTTTATATTTTCCTTTACCCAATCTAGGGATTTAGCAATATCTAATAACGCATAGTTTCCTGAATCCTCTAACCCGTTACCTGTATTTAGGGCTGGTAGAGGATTAAAACCTAATGGCCCAAGTCGGTAATTGACCGAAACAAAAATAGCGTCTAAGTCATTAACAAACGATTCACCTGTTATTTCTTCGGATTTCCCCGTTTGATTATTACCTCCGTGAATGAAAAATAAAACAGGAAGATTCTTTTTATTTGTATTCGGTCGATAAATGTCTATATTCAGGCTATCTTCGCTCCCGATAATCCCTTGAGCAGATGACTGAATGGCAATATTTCCAGCCTTCGTTGCATCAAAGGTACCTTCAAATGGTGCTGGGTCTTCTGGAGCTTTCCATCTCAAATCCCCAACTGGAGCTTTTGCATAAGGAATTCCCTTCCATACCAACGCATTTTCTTCTACATTCACATATCCTTTTACATTTCCGTAATTTGTTTCTTGTGTGATTCCTTTTTTATAAGTTTGAGAGAATGAAACTTCTTCCGTTACATTTGTAGATGTTAAAGATGCAGCTGATACATTACTACCTACTAAACCTACAGCGAGTGCTAAAGCCAGTAAATAATTAAAAACTCTTTTCACTTTTCCCCCACTCCTTCTAGAAATTTATTTGAAAAATGAATCATACTAAAATCTTAATCACTCAGAATGAACGTTACTTTTTTGATGTCATTCAATAGGTTATGGCCTATGTATCTAAACACCTCACTTTCTTTTTAAAAACAAAAAACCCGAACAGAATGAAACACGAGTGTGATTCAAATCTGTCCAGGTTATGCCCAAAAGAGGTAACATTCCTTTGAATGATATAGATTTCTATATAAAACTACTAAATCTCGCAAAGATTGTCAACGCTTACATTTAGATTTATTTGAAAATATAAAAAACTAAATTTTAAATCGTCTTATAAAACATAACCTTTTATAAGCAAACGCTAATGTCCTGGGATTTTCGCTTTAAAATAATTCAATGATTTTAGGTATAAAAGTTTTCGTTCAAAACCTTATCCCAAATAAATTCTCCATTACTTTTACTGTATTTTAGTATAAAAAGAAGGTGCTTGGCTAATTTAATAACATGCGATTATTGCAGAAAAATGTAAATAGAAGGAAAGGCTTCCATTACTCGGATATTGGTGGCTTTTCAGCTTAAAAAGAGGTGTTAGCATGCCAGTTATGCAATATTGGAAGGAAATAAACGAGGCGAGTAAGAAAGTTACCTCTCTAATGTATTCTTATTGGTATGAGCATTCTGACTGGGGAAACTGGCAGTTCTGGGTCTTACTTCTCTGCTTACTTGTTCCACTGATTGTGCTTCTGATTAAGCTTGACCGAAATAGAACCTTTGAAATTCTTTTCTTTGGTTATACAGTACATATGTTATGGACATATACAGATCTAGCACTTATTAGACAGGGCTATATAGACCATTATTATTTCCTCATGCCATTCTTGCCACAAGCTTTTGGAATAACAGCATCTCTTTTACCTGTTTCCTTTATGCTTCTTTATCAATATTGTATAAATCAAGAAAAACCTTTCATTTTATGGACTACTGGACTTAGCGCCTTATTTGCTTTGGGTTTTGCACCTATAGAGAAGTTATTAGGTCTCGTCTCCATCACTAAGGGATTTACAATTGTTCACCTATTCTTTATAGATATAACCATTTCAGGAATTGCTTATGGGTTGACGCAGTTTTTTATAAAGTATTATTTGGCAAGACACAAGGCTTAAGGCACCTCAAACGACCAAAAAGAGCACCATAAGTTACGGTGCTCTCTGAACAATTACAATCGATACTCAAACCAATCAAAATACGCCGGGGTTGTAGCATGACGTCCGTTCCCAGTAGCATAAAGTCCAAAGAATACTCCTGTAAATCCACCCGCTACTTCTGTCGATAAGAGAGAGCATTCTCCCGAACCTAAAGTAATGGACTCTCCGTCTGGCTGTTGATAGCTGAATGTATAGTTTTTGGCATCTGCCTGAACCGATAGAATAATAGCATCTTGTGCATACTCATACTCCGACTCTACTTTCCAAAGTGAACCAATTCTTCGTCTGATGAAGACCTTTTTCACCCCATCACGGATTCCCACCGCGATCTCATAATGAAATCGTTCATTCATGAAGAGGGTCAGCCCAGCCTCCTCCCCTTCCTCTGTTGGAGAGAACTCCAGAAGTGTTGAGATGTTGCAATCAAAATGCTGTTGTCTTCTGCCGACAAATGACGGGGAATCCAAGTCATCTAAACGAATCGAAGAGCCATATAACGTAAGGTAACCAGGTCGGTCAGATAAGGACCAACTATCTTTGTTAGGATTTCTTAAGAAACTCCAGGGAAAATCTAACGTACTCCCATCAAAATCGTCCTTTACTTTCCACTGTACTCTTTCCTCTATCGGGAGTGATTTTCCGTCCATTTCTAATTCAATTGGTCCACCAATAGTTGGCCAGCCATCCTCGTTCCATTCAACAGGTGCCAAGAACGTTTCTCGCCCTAGATGATGGTGTTTTCCACTAAAAGGAATAGGGGCTGGTCGTATTCCTAAACATACCGTCCACCAACTGCCATCGGTATATTGAATGAAATCAGCGTGGCCAGTAGCTTGAATGGGCTTTGAACTACTCCGGTGGGTAAGGATCGGATTATTCGGATGACTTTCAAACGGTCCAAATGGCTGTTGGCTTCTAGCCATCGTCACCATATGCCCGTATTCTGTTCCTCCTTCAGCAATCAGTAAATAGTAGGTCCCGTTAATATTGTAAAGATGCGGTCCTTCAGGATGAGCACCGCCCGTTCCTTCCCAAATCAACCGTCGTTCAGAAAGCAGATTACCCGTCTCCATATCCATTTCTGCTTGATAAATCCCCATAGGTTCACCGCTAAAAATATCTTGTGTACCGCTTAGATACACCTTTCCATCTTCATCAAACAATAACGAAGGATCAATGCCTGGCCAATCCAGAAAAATCGGTTCAGACCAAGGACCTTTTGGATTATCCGTCCAAACAAAAAAGTTCTTTCCGATGGTCAAATTCGTCGTAATCATATAAAAACGACCATTGTTGTATCGAATCGTCGGGGCAAATATCCCCATGGAACTTTTGGCTTGATGCAGCGGCAATTGGCTTTCACGTGTTAAGCAATGGCCTATTTGTTTCCAATTCACGAGATCCTTCGAATGAAAAATCGGGACACCTGGGAAATATTCAAATGAACTAGTCACAAGATAAAAATCTTCTCCCACTTTACAAATGCTTGGATCTGGATGAAAGCCAGAAATAATAGGATTGGTATACTTCATGATAAATCTCCTTCTATGTTAAAAAGTTTGCGTCAACCTACCCGCGTACAGCATTGTTCTTTGAAATAGCCCCTAACACACGTCCGCTTTCTTTCACCTGTCTCTCTTGCGTATCTCGATTCACCCCGATAATCCCAAATTTCGGTTCATATCCAAACGTCCATTCATAGTTATCAAATGTGGACCAATAAAGGTACCCTATTACTTGAATACCATCCTCAATACACGAATGTAGCCCTTTCAGTCCTCGTTGGATAAATTCGACCCGGCGGCTGTCATCATTCGTGGCTATGCCGTGTTCTGTCACCATCACAGGGATATCCAGCTCTTTAGCCACATTCCTAATCGTACCGGCCAAAGCTTCCGGATAGTACTCATACCCCATCGCCGTCACTTCTGTTCCTTCCGCAACCGGAACTTGTCCTTGTGGGCCGTAAATTTCCCGGGTGTAGTTTTGTACGCCGATGAAATCATCTCCTTTAATAGCGGATGTAAATTGTCCAAAGTAATCATGCCAAACCTTTGCCGCCTGTTCTTCCCCACCTTCAACTGCTTGAATTTCTGGAAGTGCCAAGGATAATCCTACTTTGGTTAAGGGGTTTATTTTCTTCATAACCGCACGGGCTTTACAATGAGCATCTTTCACAATTTTTAAAGACTGCTCATCAGAAGCCATATGAAAAGTGAAATATTCATCTACCGTTGTTCCGCATTTTTGGGCAGTTGATTCACGCCAGCCGGGTGCTGTCCATGACTTAGCATCCATACCAACAGGCGGCATAAAGTCTAGATTAATGAACAGTTCTTTTAACATCACCGGTAAATTGACTTCATTCATCGTCAACACATAAGGGATGTCCTGCCCCAGCTCTTTAAACACAACCTCGCAATACTGGGCAAAAAGGTCTGCCGTTTTTGGATTTCTCCACCCGCCCATCTGCATTAGCCACTGTGGAGAAGTAAAGTGCATCATGGTCACAACAGGTGTGAGGTTGTTGTCATAACAAACTTTGATCACATCACGATAGTGGTCCATTTCTTCTTTGGAATACACACCTGGCTCCGGTTCAATTCTTGACCACTCGATTGAAAAACGGTAACTGTTTAACCCTAGACTCGCCATCAGTTCAATATCCTCTTTGTATCTATTGTAATGATCGACCGCATCACCGGAAAAATCTTTATACGGTGATCCTTCTGAATACTCTTCTGCCCACATATCTGATCGATCATTGTTTCCTTCTACCTGGTAGGCAGATGTCGCTGTTCCCCATAGGAAAGATTCAGGAAATGTATATTTCATAGTAAGTTACCTCCGAATGATATTTTACAAGGCTATACTTTGATAGTAGCAAACGCTTTCCGTTCAGATAATGTTAAAATACAAGGAATTGATTGCTCGAATCATAGATTTCTTTTTGAATGACACTTTCATGAATGATAAAAAGTTTCAGGGTTAACACCGATCACTTTTTATATTAGAATTAGGAAAATGATTACTCGAATCGAAAAAGGGTGCGAAGCCATGGAACGTTTAGAACTGGAAAGCTATTTGAAATCAGTACATTTTGAGGTCGATGAGGAAAAAGTCTTAAAGGAGTATAAACCCTCCATAATGACAGTAGATGGAGAGGAAGTGTTTCTCTTTAGCAAAGGATTTGATATTAACGATTCACCGATTGAAGAGAACATCTCTATTTCACAGCAGCCATATCACTCGGTAATTCCGCTCCATATGCATGATTATATTGAAATGATGTTTGTCTACAGAGGTAGTTGTACCGTTACAGTAAGAGGAAAAAAGGTGGTTTTGAAAAAAGGAGAACTGCTTTTCATTAACAAAGAAACACCTCATAGTGTGGATGCTACCACGAAGAAGGATATCGTTATAAATATGATCATGAAGCAGGACTATCTTTCTCCAAGTTTTCTAAGAAGATTGTCGCAAAAAAGCATTATCTCTCAATTTATGATTGAATCGCTAGTCAGCAAACGGAAACAAAATCACTGTCTAATTTTCCGTCCTGGTGAACAGACGAAAATCATAGAAGTTATGGAGAATATGATGTGTGAATTTTTTGATCGGGATTTCTGTTCTGAAGAAATTATAGACTCTTACATGATCGTTTTATTTTCCACACTCCTTCGTTATAACACTTACCCTACTAGAAATGAGTACTCGAAAGAAAATAAGGATGCTTCTCTGTTAGAATTTTTGAGATATATTGAAGAGCATTTTAGGGACTGTTCCCTAGTGGATATGGGTCAGACGTTCGGCTTCCATCCAAGTTACCTTTCCACCTTGCTTAAAAAAGGAACAGGAAAATCGTTCAAAGAACTTCTCCAAATTCAACGGTTAAATCAGGCAGCCTTGTTCTTATCTCATTCTGATCTTCCTATTCCACAAATAGCAGAGGAAGTCGGATATTCAAGTGTTACGTTTTTTTATAAAAAATTCAAAGAATTGTTTCATGAGACACCTTATAGTTACAAGGAAAAACATAGGTATGACAAAACCATTCAGTAGGATCAGATCTACCTTCTATAATTGCTTCAACGCTAATGGATGGACATGATTTTGACGAAATTCGGTACATAATAGGTATGCTTGTTGTTCTTGTTTGGAATTTAGGTACTTCTTTCCTACCTTAAACATCCTGTACCCTACTCTTAAAGCAATTAAATAATCGATTTTAAATACCTAAAAGGGATATTTAAAAAGGTTCTTAATACACTATAAAGAGGAGGATGATGGATGTGGACATTAGTAATAAAAATAGACTAATTAATAAGGCTAAAAACATCCTACATACAGATGTCAATCCTGATTTGCAGGTTAAGCCTTGGGAAATGACGAATATTAAAAGAGCGACAAATTGGTTTGGAAATAATGAACGTGTTCAGCATGTGATAGCAAAATATTACCGCATAAAAAAATAAAGTGGTAGAATCATCAACGATTCTACCACCTTTTATTGGTGAACGAGTTTTTTAACAATAATGCTATCCTTCGTAATCTTAATGTTTGGGACGCTGTTGTTCGAAGAATGTTTACCATTAAGGATGGTTTTAGCCTTGTTTGTGTATTTCTGAAAATCTTTTAGTGCTGGATCGTTTTCTTCTACTATAACTGTAACGGTAGTGTTTTTAGCCATCTCCATCACCTCTTATCATTATTTTACTGTATTTGAAAATATTGTTCAAGCTTGCTCGATATCAATCCGTTCTAGTAACCCCAGCATTTCGGTCCGTTCATAATATTGGATAGCCAATGATATAAGTCCATATAGTAATACGGCATCATATTCGTCGAACTCCAAAGAATAACTCGATAAAGTAATCGCATATTCTGTATTTTCATAGGAAATCGCTAATAGAAGATAATTTTTTATGTAAGCCTGGTCCTTATTTTCTTTGTTAATTGGTATGGCTTGCGCTCTTGCTAAAGAAGCTTTATATGAATCACGAACTACCTTGGGTATTCTTCTTGTTGATTCAAAAGTCTTTGTGGGGTAAATCTTATACTCCACGTTTCCTTGCCAATTTTCAGAATAATAGTCGGTTAGAGACTTCAAAACAATCCCCATGCCATCATCAATTTGGGTGAAATCCTTTGCTATACTAGCATAACCATTAGCGTATTCTTCGGTAGCCCATTTGGATAGAAAATTTATTTTTTGGGTTGTGACATTGATGACATCAATCAAATTCTCCGTCTGCTTTTCAACTTCTAACTCAAAATTAAAAAGCTTTAACCTCTTTAACCTAGTAAATCCTATTGGGAATAGTAAAAACAACAGAATCCAAACTAAAAAATAGAAAACGTGTTTTACTATACTGATAATGGTTGGATCCGTAACAATCGGTTCAACCACCAGTGTGGTCAGTGTGGGTGCTTTTGTGTTTGTATTCTTTGGTTGAGTTTCAGCTGCTGGTACATTATTATTAGTTGTATTTTTTGATGAATGATCAGTAAAGAACACGTCGTTTATAAAAAGACCAATAATAAAAGCGATACCCAGGACGTATAACACAATAAGAGAAACCTTTAACCAATCTTTCCTCATAGGGTGAATCTTGTCATTTTCTTCCCCTTTTCTGCTCAATGTTCTCTCTCCTCTGAAACTGGTAAGCTGTCAATTCTTACTCTATTATGATACAAATTATACCATAAAGGGGGTCTCGAAAATGGTCTGTTCCTCTCGTAAATTAAAAAAACAGATGAAAATTTATTTAATAAAACCTTCATCTGTTCTTATGAATGATGACTTTTTTGGTGCTTCACCCTTCGAATAAATATTCCCCTTCTCCAATTGTGATCAATTTTCCTTTTAAATCAGGAGCTGCAGTGTTAAAAACTAGTTGTTGCATTCGGTTTTCATCACCTTTAATAAAAATAAAGGTTTGATTCCCTACCACCAACATCCATTTATCCGAATCAGAAGAAACATTCTGTTCAAACATTTCAAATCCAAACAACCGATGCCAGTGTATCGCTACTGCTGACGGATTACTCACTTGGAATACAGCACTCTTTATCGTCACTTCACCTGTATGATGTTCTTTAATAATTCCTGAATCTATTAATCTTTCTCTCCGTACTTCATCCGTCTCGTTCCATTGAATAACAAATGGATACGGCAATCCTTGATAGTCCCCAGCAATGGTCATCATCCGCCATTCAATCAAATTGCCTTGTGCGTCTAATCGCTTTCCATCCATAATGGGTGAAACATCCAAATTGAGCTTGGTTAAATGGCTTGCTACTTCCTCGATATCATCCGTTCGCAAAGCTACTCTGCTTAACACTTCCTGACCTGGTAATAACTTAACCGAATCTCGTACCACCTCATTTGGTTCTACAACGTTTTCGGCTAATTCTCGATTTTCCACTCCAAGAAATTCTATATAACAGAGGTCAAAATAACTTAATGCATTGTATGTACCCCATTGCTTATGAGAACCACCTTGAAAGGCGATTAACCCATTCTCTCGGAACTTCTTAATCGCTGACTCTAAGCTGTTAACATAATGAACCGTATGATCCCATTTTAAGTTTACCATCTTACCACCTCCAAATTTAAGACCCTAACTCCGTCGTCCGCTTGACCGCCTTTAATACACTTCTTTGCAAACCAGCAGCAAAGTCTGAACCATTTAGCTCATGTAAGGCATTAATTCCGACTCCCCCAGCAGAATTATTAATATCCAATAATTGACGTGGATGCTTTCCGGTTTGCTTTAACATCTCTACAGAACCTACTATATTTTCCAAAGTGATTTTCCATGCTTGTTCTCGCGATAAACCAGCTAACACCCCAGCATCTGCAAACGATTCGATAAAATAATAGACATAGTTAGGCCCAGCCACACCGAACCCTGTAAAAATATCAATTAATCGTTCTTCAATATACATGACTTTTCCAAATCCGTTTAAAAAATCATCGACTTGCTCTATAGACGCTTGTTCATTTAAAGCCACTCCACTATATCCAAATCCCGTATCTGTCAATGTATTTGGAATCACGCGGACAATCGGTCGCTCGTCTCCCAAAAATGACTCCAGCCTATTTATCGTTACACCTGCAATAATGGATACAATTATTGCATCCTTATTAGAATATTCTCGTACTGCTTCGCCAATAGATGCAAGGTCATCCTGTGGACGTACTCCAATCACGATCATATTCGCTTGTTGTAAAGAAGGTTCTAGTTCCTTACTCGCTTTTACCTGATAAGTTGCATATAAATATGTATTTCGTTCTTCCGACACATCCGTTACGGTAATTTGATCTTTTGTTAGCGTTCCATTTCTTAAACTCGCACGAATAATCGCTTCAACCATTTGTCCACCACCAACAAAATGAATCATCGAAACAACCTCCTTAAGTCAAATATTATGTGGAATAAGTAGGGGGATCCCTCTACTTATTCCATAAACACCATTTTTAATTAGTTTCCCAAACCTCAGGTAATATAAAGCCATCGTACTTTTCTTCTGATAAAATAGATTCTTCGAATTCAGGTGATTCAAAGGCTGCTTTTACATCCTTAGCCCATTGTGTATCTAAGTTCTCTTTTAAAATAGATACAATGATACGATGCTCCTCAGGAGTATTTTCAATTTGTAAAGCATCTGAAATTTTTAATCCTGAACTAGCAATATAGTTTCCGTTTACAACTCCGAAATCCACATCCTCTAAAGACGCTAATATTTGTGCGGGATCTAATACTTTGAAATCCAGGTCATATGCAGCTGGTTTCACGCTATTTAAATTAAAATCTGTTGTCCCCGCATCCTTTTCTACACTAACCCATCCCAAATCTTCTAAGATACGAACGGCTCGTTCTTGGTTGACCGGATCATTAGGTAAAGCAACCGTTGAACCGTCCTTAACCGCATCAAGTGAATCATGCTTCACAGAGCGTAAACTTTGCGGTGCACCAGGAGAAAATGCAAGGCGAACCATTTCTACATTTAGTTCCTTATTAATTCCTTCCATATATGAAGTACTTTGGAAGACACTCGCATCAATAGCTCCCTCTGCCATCGCTGGGTTAACCTGCATGTTCTGTGAGAACACTTTAATTTCTACATTGTAGCCCTTCTCTTCTAGGATTGGTAAAATTCCTTTACGAAACTGTTCTTCATACGTACCCACTCCAAATCCAAAAATAAGGTCCTTTTTCTCTTCTTGACCAGCAGACTCCTCACTTCCACACGCAGCTAAGAACAACACCAGAATAATAGACAAAAACAAAAACACTTTCTTCATTCTTCTTGCCCCCTCTTAGTTTTTTAATATATTGGTTATAAATAAAACACCATGAATACTATAAAACACTATTTCGTAATGTATTTAATGCTCCCTCAGTGGCTTTTATAGAAACTGCACAGTTAGGAACCAATAAAAATGGTTGATTCTCCATCACATCGATTGCTTGTTTTGCTTGCTGATCAATAAGGGAGTCATCTCTTCCTTCAAAAATACGATGGTCCACACCTGCTACTTTTGTTTTATCTAACTTGATTTCTAATCCAGGATTTCCTTCTGCTTCTGTGTCCCAACTGATACCCTCAATTGGGTAATCGATAAATCGATCCGGCTGTGAGTAAGTGCCACATGTATGTAAGATTCGTTTTCCTTTCTTCATCGCGTGCAGAACGATTGAATCATAGGGCCTTGAAAATTCATTAAATATAGCCTCATCAAACAATTCAGGATGAGCCGTTCCTGTAACTGCATAAAATAGCCCGTTGACGCCTACTATTTCTAATTCCTTCACATAGTTAGCCATCGTCAACGCTATCGCATGTAATGCTTGATGAACACCGGCCCGTTCGGTCTTTAACAATTCCATAAAATCTACCGGTGCTTCACTCCCATACATCGTTTGGTCAACATATGATGAGTTTCCTGTTAAAAACATCAAAATCGTTAGTGGTGAAAAAACCGTCTGTATAATTGGAACGTCTGGTAAACCATCTCGAATTAACCCTACAGCCTCTATTTGTTCTTGAAGTGCTGCCGATTTAGCTACATCGACCTCTGTCACATCCCATATATCGGAGAACTTTTGGATCACTTGCTTACTTTGCTTTGGAAACACCCATCTGTAATCGTTAAAATCATATGAATTTCCAAAGACTTCGGCTAAATAAGTAGCTCGTGGATTAATTTTTATCCAATCCCAGTCATATTGTTTAGCAAACGTAATCGTTGCTTCGGCTAGATCTGTGGCTGTTTGTTCTTTTTCGAGAAAATGATGCCATCCACTTACAATGGGTCGGTCGGCCTTTTCTCCAGATAAAAGCTGTTCAAATCGTTGCATTTTCGTTAAATTCGTCATTTTTTACTCCCCTTTTCTCTATTCTTTTCTGGCTTTACGTGCTAGCACATTTCCGGATGATTGAATTCCTTGTACGAAAATGATAAGAATGATAACGGTAGAAACCATCGCAAATGTATCAAAGCGCTGATACCCATAGACAATTGCCAAATCACCAACACCACCGCCACCAACGGTTCCTGCCATCGCAGTTGCACCGATTAATCCGATGGTTGCTGTAGTAATCGATAGAATTAATGAACCAAATGCTTCCGGAAGTAAAAAATACCAAATCATTTGAAAGGGTGTTGCACCCATTGATTCCGCGGCTTCAATGATACCTGGGTTTACTTCTAATAAAGAATTTTCTACTAATCTAGCAATAAATGGAGAGATAAAAATAATGAGTGGCACAATCGCTGCATTTGTTCCAATTGATGTACCAATAAGCATCCGTGTAAACGGAATGATCGCTACCATTAAGATGATAAATGGCAAAGAACGAACAATATTAATAATCGGATTCAAGATAGAATAGAAAATTTTACTTTGTACAATTCCACCCGGCCTTGTAATGACCAAAGCTATACCTAATGGGATGCCTATTAATGAGCCTATGAGTAAAGAAGCCCCTACCATATAAAGCGTATCAATACTTGCTTGGATAAACTGATCTAATGTAATGGTTGTTTCTAACAATGTTCAACGACCTCCTCAATCCCAGTAACTTTTCCTCTCACAAACTCTAAGGCTTTATCAATTTCAGTTGTATCTCCATCGAAATGCAAGTACATAATCACAAGGGTGGTCTCCTGAATTTCCGTCATATTAGCAAACAAAATATTCACTTTTACTTCATAATCTTTCAATAATTGATAGATTATTGGCTCAGATGCTGAATCACCTTTCACTTCCAGTCTAAACACTCGGCTATTTTCCGATCGGATTAAGTTGCGCTTCACACTGTTCGGAATACTATTGTGAATCACTGTTTTAACAAAATTCTTGGAGGTTGGATGTTTCGGGTGACCAAACACATCTAGGACAGATCCTTGCTCAATGATCCTTCCATCCTCCATTACAGCCACCCGATTGCACACCTCCTGTATAACCGACATCTCATGGGTAATGATCATAATCGTAATTTTGTAATCTGTATTAATCTTTTTTAGTAGCTGTAAGATCGACTGAGTCGTCTGTGGATCAAGCGCAGATGTGGCTTCATCACAAAGCAATATTTTCGGATTGGATGCTAATGCTCTAGCAATCCCCACCCGTTGCTTTTGACCACCTGACAGTTCCTTCGGATAACTTTTTGCTTTATCACTTAATCCGACGAACTCTAATAGCTCCATCACACGGGCTTTTATTTCTTGCTTCGGCTTTTTAGACAGCACGAGTGGAATAGCCACGTTATCAAAAATAGTCTTCGATTCTAGTAGGTTAAAGTGTTGAAAGATCATTCCTATTTGTTTCTTCATTGCTCTAAGCTGCTCATTAGATAGATGAGCGAGCACTTGGCCATTAACCATTACATCCCCTTTCGTTGGTTGCTCTAAATAATTGACAAGGCGAACCAATGTGCTTTTTCCGGCACCACTGTAACCAATAACCCCGAAAATATCTCCCTCTTGTATTTGTAAATCAATGCCTTTAAGAGCATCCGTCGTCACGTTTTTTCGTTGATAGGTTTTATACACGCCTTTCATTTCAATCATAGTCATTCTGCTCCACCCCTCATTTTTACCTCTACTTCTATAGCTGATAATGCTTGGCTTAAATCAGCTATAATATCTTTAGCAGCCTCTAATCCAACTGAAATTCGTATTAATCCATCATTAATTCCATACTTTTCTCGTTCTTCTCTAGGAATGGAAGCATGCGTCATAGATGCTGGATGCTGAACAAGGGTTTCAGGATCGCCTAAACTAAAGGAAATCATCGCTAGCTTTAAGCTATTTATCAAATTTTTTCCTGCCTCTAATCCTCCCTTTACTTCAAACGAAACAATTCCACCCATCCCTTTCATTTGACGTTGAGCAAGCTCGAACTGGGGATGAGAGGGTAACCCCGGGTAATACACTTTGGCAATAGAGTGTTGGTCCTGTAAAAACTCAGCAACTTGTTGAGCATTTTCACAGTGTCGTTGAACTCGTAGAACCATTGTTTTTAATCCTCTTAGTATTAAGGAGGCTTCCCAAGCATTTAAGTTTTGACCTAAATCGCCCATAATTTTCTTACGCATGAACTGAATGTCAGTCTTATTCCCAACAATAAAACCAGCAAGAACATCTCCATGCCCGTTAATATATTTCGTCGCACTATGGACAACTACATCTGCTCCAAGTGATAACGGATTTTGCAAATACGGACTCATAAATGTATTATCAACAATTAAAGCAAGCTCGTTTTGTTGACAAATTTCTGAAATTAAAGGAATATCCAGTATGGTTAAAGTGGGATTCGATGGTGTTTCAATATAGATTACTTTTGTATTTGGTTTGATCGCTGTGATGATTGCTTCTACATCCGTACAGTCCACAAAATCAAATTCGATTCCGAATCGAGGCGCCAATGATGTTAAAAAATGATACGTTCCCCCATACACATCTTTTGTCACCAATGCATGGTCCCCTTTTTCTAAATAAGCTAATAACGCGATCGATATAGCAGCCATCCCACTTGCTACACCTAATGCAGCTTCGCCTTTTTCTAAATCAGCTATTTTAGTTTCCAGAACTTGTAAGGTTGGATTGCCGTATCGACCATAATAGAAACCCTCAACATTCCCTGAAACAACATCAGCAGCCGATTCAACAGTTGGAAAAGCGTAGGCAACTGCTGGAACAATGCTATGTGAGATTGCCTTTGGCTTTTCGAATACTTGGTGATTCGAATGAATGACTTGGGTATCCATACTCCAATTCATATCCATATTTACACCAACTCGCCTAATTGTTCTTTTTCTTGGATTCTATTAAGAACATCTCTCAAACTACTCATGATGTGATCCTTCATGGCCATTTCTGCACCATCACCATCCTTTTTCTTAATACTCTGAAAAATTAAGTCATGCTCCTCGTCCGCTTTCTCATTCCATTTCCCAAACATGGAAACCAAATGACAGTACCTGTTCGCATGATCTTTAACCATATTTAGGAGTTTTATAGTAGTCTTAAGTCCACTTATTTCAGCAATATAATCATGAAATTCATTTCCATAGGTGACAAAATCTTGATTGTTTCCTAACCGAAATGAATATTTCATCTTATCCAATATCTCAGAAAGGACAACCTCATCCTCTTTTGTCGCGTTCCCTGCAGCATGGTTGGCAATCTTTCCTTCTAGCATGCTACGAATCATAAAAATCTCTTCTACCTCCTCTTTCGTAATAGATGCAACCTTGAGCCTTCCATTCGTTTGACGAATTAAAAATTCCTCCATCTCTAGCATCTGAATGGCTTGTCTTAACGGGGTGCGGCTAATGTCTAACATACTAGCCAGTTGTTCCTCTCTTACAATTTGATCAGACTTCAGCTCACCAAAAATGATTTTTTGTTTTATATTCGAATAAGCAATATCCTTCGTTAACAAACGACTCTGTTTATTCATGTTCCCCCTCCAATATTTCGTTCTTTAATCAATAAAGAATACTTGTATTTTTGTATACAATTTTTTGAGGTAAAAAAATATAGCCCTATTCGGCTGGTATTGAATAGCTGAAAGAAATTGTTTTTCCAACTTTTCTTCTATGATTGTTATCCTATAACTAATTTTCAGAATATTAAATGTTTTGGTCATATTATTTAACAGTGTTTTTTCTCACGTGTGGGACTTTACCGCAATTCTCTATAGTCACTAACGTAACCGACACCGTCCCACCTTCGAGACAAAATAAAAAGAGCCCTGTATAAGGACCCTTTCTTTGTTTAGTAATCTATTTTACTTGTTGGCTCTCTTGGTTAATAGTTTCTTACTGTTCTATGGCAAGCTTACTCCTCTTGAACTAACATACAAGTTGTACCATTCGTCTCGACTAAGCGTCACCTTTAATGCCTCGACACACCCCTGAATCCGGGCAAGGTTTGTTGTTCCAATAACCGGTTGTATCGCTGCTGGATGCTTCATCAACCACGACAGCACAATGGCTTCCCTCGAAACTTGCTTTTCCTCTGCGAACCTTTGCACCAACAAAGCCGTATTCTTAACATTCTCGCCTGCATTTTCAAGGTCGCGCCCTGTATATATTCCTTTTGCCAGTGAACCCCACGCCTGCAGTTGGATATTTTCTAATTGACAATATTCAAGCGTTCCTTCAGGGAACACATTGTCACGTGCCGCCACTTGATTCACATGGACTCCTGTTTCAAGCCAACCGATTTTATCTAAACTCATTTCTAATTGGTTAACAACAAGTTTTTCATTGCAGTGACTTTGCAATAAACGGATTTGCCCGGCACTCATGTTCGAAACACCAAAGTAACGGACCTTTCCTGAAGATTTTAATTGGTGAAAAGCCTCTCCTACTTCTCTTGCATCCATGAGGACATCTGGACGGTGTAACAAGAGAACATCCAAGTAATCTATATTTAACCTAGAAAGAATGCTATCGACGCTATTGAGAATATAAGTCTTTGAAAAATCATAGCGTGCAGGCACGCCTTTTTCCTCATCAGGAAAGCGAATCCCCAGTTTCGATTGAATTATCATGTTTTCACGTAATGTTGGTTTTTCTTTCAATACTTGACCAAAGACAGTTTCCGCTTTACCAAATGCATAAATATCGGCATGATCAAACATATTGATTCCGTTTTCCAGCGCCATTTCCACTATTTCGTGTGCCTGCGTAATATGCTCCGATTGGATCGGATCCCGGTTCCATCCACCTCCAAGTCCCATGCATCCGTAAATAAGTTGACTAGCCGCTAATCCACTTTCATTGATTGGTAATTTCATATCCATTCTCTCTCCTTTTATATGCAGTATTGAGCAATTTTTCCGTTTTCATCTACATAGTCAATGACTGATTGATTTGTTTTCAAATCGATAAACAACGTGCAGTGCACATCATGTTTTTTCCATAAAAGCCGGATTTCATCATTGGCCGAATCCAATACAGAAAATTCCCCATTAAAAGCATCGTATTCATTTCGGAATCTGTTTCAACTTGATGAAATCGACGAATCTCTTAAAAAAGAGGTTAAGCAAAACATGTTACGCCTCCGCCCACGCTCTGGTTGACGTTCTAATTTCTTTATTCGGATGGTTAAGAGCCTCTTCCATCATCAGAGAAAGATATGTATCTTGTAAGGCTTCATCTAACGAATAAAAGGGCTTGCCGGTAGACAAATATTCACCCATCAATAGTAGGCAGGTAGCCACGGCAATTTCATCATCATTCAATCTAGCATTCCTAAACGGAGTTTTATAGACAAATTCATCGCCAAGCATTAGTGCGAAGTGCGACCATTCCTGATTGCTGTATCTTCCTAAATCGATCCGATTTAATTCTTGTGTAACAGGTACGTTTTCAGGTGTAAGGTAACGAACAGTCAAATCATCAATTTCCCCTCTTCCTCCTTGTACGGTCAATTGACGTGTTCGAATAAAGGAGTGGTACTGAGCTGGGTCGGAAAAATCAAAAAAAGCAACTTTCCCATTATCGAATTCTAATGTCAAACGGTCTCTTGTGCAGGAAAAAACCTCTCCATCAAAAAGCATTCCTTCACGTCCATAGGTCTCTGTCACATCAAAGGAAAACCTTTTCCCGTACATCACACAATTTTCAAAACCGACATTGAGATACTTTCGAATCATACTCGTTCCATGATATCCATGCAGCGATGAGATACTAATGTTGCTTAATTCTCCAAGTTTTCCGTCTTGAATGACTTTCAGCCAGGAAGCATATAAAGGCTGAAGAAAATATTGTTCGGCTACTTGTATTTTTGCATCGTATTTTTTCGCATGTTCCCACAGGTCTTCCAACGATTCAATTGTTTCGCCAGGAGGTGTTTCGCATAAAACGGGAATCCCTTTTCTGAATAAATCAATCAAATAATCTGTTACAGCGCCTCTTTTGATGGATAATACTACAAAATCCGGATTACTTTTCATCAAGTCATCCAAAGAATTCACTACTTTTACCCCAAAGGTTTCAGCGAATTTCTCCCCTTTTTCCTTATCCCTTATCAATACTTCTGTTAATTCAAATTTATCAGGGACCGCCCTTGCAATTCGTATGTAAAATTCAGCACGCCACCCAGAACCTATTAGTCCAAATCGAATTTTCTCCATGTTGACTCCTCCTTTATTCTTTTACTCCACCTGATGTTAATCCTGCAATTATCCTCTTTTGGAATAATAAGACTAAAATAATAAGCGGTACGGTTACAACAATTGAAGCGGCAGCCATATCACCCCATGGAAGTTCATAGTTGCTTGGGAATAGAGAAATCCCCACCGGTACCGTTCTCATATTGTCATCTGTCATAAACGTTAATCCATAAATATATTCATTCCATGAATTGATAAACACCAGCAAGGCTACCGAGAATGTGGCAGGCTTGATTAATGGTAGCATAATCTTAAAGAAGATTTGAATCCTAGTACACCCGTCAAGAATAGCTGCTTCCTCGAAGCTTTTTGGCAATTGACTGAAAAAATTAGTTAACAGCCAAATAGATAACGGCAAGGCAAATGTGATATACGGAATGATTAACCCGGCATATGTATTCAATAATCCCAAATTCTTTAAAATTAAAAACAACGGACTTACGGTTGAAATTGTAGGAAACATCGAAATGCTTAAAATAGCCATAAGCAGTACTTTTTTTCCTTTAAAGCGAAGCCTTGCCAAAGCATAGGAGGCAGAAGCACCAATTAAAATGCTTAAAAATGTCGTTATCGAGGCAACGATAAAACTATTTAATAGATACCGTGCAAACGGATGTTTTTCAAACACGTTAAAGTAAAATTGGACGTTTATTTTGCTTGGAAACCATTTTGCAGGTATAGATGCTATTTCCGACAGTGGTTTTATTGACGTTAAAAATTGCCAGATAAACGGCAGCATAATAAAGACTAAAAACAATAAGACCATGACATAAAATAAGGAGTTTTTTAGCATCCTCTTCGTTTTAACATCCATCTTATACCTTCCTTTCCTGAAATTAAGCTAGATTTTTCCCTAACGCTTTCATGTAAATCAGACTAATGATAAAGACGATGATAAAAATCAGAATAGACAATGCAGAACCATATCCGAAATCAAGGAATTTCATCAGATTATTATACGCATATAAAGATACGCTTTCAGATCCATTTGCCCCACCGGTCATAACCGAAACCAAATCAAAGACTCTAAATGCATCTAAGGTTCTGAATAACAATGCAACTAATATCGTACTTTTTACCATTGGCAAAGTAATTTTCACAAACGACTGAAAAGCATTTGCTCCATCAATTTTGGCAGATTCATATAATTCATTCGGGATCATTTGAAGTCCAGCTAGTATTAATAAAGCTATAAAGGGCGCCGTCTTCCACACATCTGTAATCACAAGTGCCATGAAGGTGCCACTTTCTGTACTTAACCAAGCTTTATATCCATCAATAATACCAAGTCTAAATAACACATCATTAAACAAACCATACTGGTCATTATAGATAAATTTCCACATTAGAGCAGATACTGTTGTTGGAATCGCCCATGGAATCAAAATGGCTGCTCGAACCAATCCCCGTCCTTTAAACTTTTTATTCATGATGAGTGCAGCACCTACACCAATGATCAATTCCAGGACAACGGTCGTAATCGTGAATTTAAATGTAAAAGCAATGGAAGCTAATGCTCTTGGATCTTGAAACAATTTCATATAATTCTCTAAACCGATAAAAGGAAATCCCGAACCTGGATCTGTCAACACCATTTCATGTAAACTAATCCAAAAGGTTCTTACGATTGGATAAACAGCAATTATCACCAAAATGATGATTGCTGGGGACATCATGATCCAGGCGTCTCTCGTTTCCTGTTTTTGTAGTGAACTTTTCATTCCCACATTTATCCTTTCTTATGAAATCACCTGCAGAAAGCCAGGTATTCTGCAGGTGATATTCATTTTTTCTTTATTTGCTTAACTCTTCAAGTTCGCTTTGGGTCTTATCTAGCGCCTTTTCCACGCTCACTTCCCCTGTTAAAGCAGAGTGAATGTTTCGTTGAATGGCATCAGAAACCTTTGCGTACTTAGGAGACATCGGTCTTGCTTTACCATTCATAATAATGCCATAAAACTCTTCATAAAACGGATTAACTTCTAGAACCTCTGGATCCGTATATACCGATTGTAATACTGGTGGTTGTGCTGCAATTAAATTCATTTCTTTTTGCGCTTTCTCACCAGACAGATACTTTATAAAGTCAACAGCTGCTTCTTTTTGGTCTTCGTCAATGGCTTTATTGATGACTAGATTTAAACCACCTAAAGTAGAATGTGGTTCTTCTCCATTTGGACCAATTGGTAAAGTGGTGACCCCAACTAGGTCTTTTACTTTTGAACCCTCACGGTTCGCTTGGCTCCAGAATCCGGACCAATCACGTAAAAATAAGGCTTTACCATCTAAAAATACTTGTTCACTTTCTGGTTCTGTATAAGTGGTAATTCCTTCTGGAGCATAATTTTTCACTAAATCAGCCATAATTTTTGTAGCTTCGATATTGTTTTCAGAATTCACAATAGGCTTGCCAGATGAGTCTAATACTTCCCCGCCATTATTTGCTATAAATTCTACCCAGTTACATACTAAAGCTTCGGATTGTGCTGCTTGGAAATCCGCCACATATTCAACCCCGTTCACACCTTTTGCTTTTTCTGAGAGGTCCATCCATCCTTGGTATGTAGTAGGCGGTTGTACTCCCAATTGTTCGAGTACGTCCTTACGGTAAAATAGAGCGCTTGCATTTGTGAACCATGGGAACGAAACCAGTTTTTCATCGTACGTTGCGGCATCAATGGTTCCAGGTAGGTACTTATCTTGTGTAGATTGATCAAAATGGGGAGTTAAATCTTCTAACCAGCCAGCGGCAGCAAACTCTGATATATAGACAACATCAACAGCCATAACGTCTACACTTTTATCACCAGATGCTAGCTTGTTGACGAAATCATCGTGCACCACGTTTGCATCCTGCGGCAAAATATTCGTTTCAACTTTCACTTTGTCTTGACTCGCATTGTACTCATCAATCAGCTGTTGAGCCGGTTTTCCAATCCCTTGGTCAAATGAGAACGTGATTGTGACCGGATCATTTGAATCCGTTTTTGAAGATGAGGTAGTACCACTGCATGCTGCTAAAGAAAAAATGAGTGAACCTGCAACTAATGGCGCCAATAATTTTTTTACTTTTTGCTTCATTAAGTATCCTCCACCTTAAATTAAATTTGAAAAACACTTAGGAAAACCTTTTCCTAATATGAAAACGTTTTCCTTTGTTAATAAGAATTATAGATTATAAGAATGTCCAAAATCAATCAAAATTTTTAAAAAAATCATATTATTTTGATAGATTTTTACAAATTCTCCCCACTATCTTTTAAAGTCGTATCATTTAAGTCAAAAAATAATATAAAAAACAAAAAGAACAGGAAAAGGATTTCCTGTTCTTTAAAGTTAAATCTAAATTCTACGCACACTATTTCTTCTGATTATTTTATGTGGTACAAATTGTGTCTTTGGTATCGGTGTATTCTTTTTACTCATAAGTTTAAATAGCGTCTTTGCTGCTTTAACACCTTCATCAAAGTAAGAAATTCTAACCGTCGATAATTCAGGGGTAAAGTATTTCCCTATCTCTGAGTCATCGAAGCCTAAAATAGAAATATCATCAGGCACTGAAACATTAGCACTCTTTAAAAATCTTATCGCCCCAATAGCCATTACATCGTTGCAGACCATTACAGCAGTTGGTAATACTAAATTCTCTTCATAAATTCTTTTCATACAATTATAGCCGGAGTCGAAACTGAAATCTCCATGTTCAATATATGAATCTGGAACTACAATTTCGTTTTCTTTTAAGGCTAACTGAAATCCTGTCAGTCGTTTTTGCCCAGACGAATAATCATTTTCTGGTCCACCTATAAATGCGATTTTTTTATGATTATTTTCAATTAAAAAAGAGACCGCATCGTATGTTGCCCGAATATTGTCATGAACGACTGTATATAACATTTCTTCGCCACCTGATGCTTCTTGAGTGACCAAAACTACAGGAAATTCATTCTTTTTCATTCCATCTATTAGAGTGGTGTTAACATCGACTCCTGCAAATAAAACACCATCGATTTTTTTATCTCCTAATATCTTTAATAGTTCGATTTCCTTTTCCTGTTTTCCCCCTGATTCACAAACCATTAAAGTATAGTTTTTTTGTTCACAAACACTGTTTATCCCCTTCGTTAAAGCACCGAATACTGGATTTGATATATCTGGTACTATAATTCCGATAATGTTTGTTTTATTAGTAATTAAACCTCTTGCTAAAGAATTAGGCTTGAAATCGTTTCTTTTTATAACTTCTTCTACTCTCTTTTTTAATTCTGGACTAACTGTTTTTGAATCATTAATTACTCTTGAAACAGTTGAAATTGAAACTTTCGCCTCTTTAGCAATATCTTGAATAGTAATTGACATAAAATCACCACCTTGGTATTAAGAAAACGTTTTCTATTGTAAATCCTATATTACTAAACTTTTTTAATGTTGGTCAATTACATTTCAATTTTTAACCAAAATATTATTTACCTATTATTATATTGATTGTCCACCAATACCTAACAGTTCATATGATTGCCTTCTTTTTTAAAATGAAGGTATTACCACTTCAATAAAAGAACACAAAAAAAACCTCCTTTACTAAAGAAGGTTCTTGTTTAAATAAATTTCTATCCAAAGATACTTATGTTAATTAAACTCCATCCACTTCTGAACCCCCATTTACTTGTTCTGCATCCAAATAATACTCACTAAAAACCTCTGCAAATGCTTTTATGGCATTGTCGAGTTCTTCCTTTGTATTTTCAACACCGCCAAACTCAAGCAGCATCGATTTGCTGGATAGGTCTTGGTTGTAAACTCCGTTTCCATCATCTTTTGTTTTTACAAACACTCCCCTACTAATGCCTGGATATTTTTCTTCCAGTTTTTGATTCAGTTCTTTAGCTAAACTTAGATTTTTATCATAATTCGCATTTTCCTTCCCAACCACAAAGAATAATCTAGCATATGGTTTCCCGCTGATATCCATTGTTGTGACACTCCGCGGTTGCGAGTCTCTGTGTATATCGATTAGATATTGGATGGTCTTTTCCTGTGCCATAACTTGTTGAACAATTTCTCTAGAAAGAGTATAAGACTGGTAATAATTCCAATCCTTCTTTTTTAATTCCTCCGTCGCATTGGTTGTACTATGCTTTGAACCTATCCCTTTCTTATTCAATTCTTCTTGTAAGCTTTTTCCGACATCAATGATGTTTTTATTTTCATTAAAGCTAACAGCTGAATCTGGATCCGTAACGCCGTTTAATTCCGGTAAGAACGCTTCCCAACTATGTGAATGGTAAATAAAAATTTCTTCTTCTCCTGTTTCTTTTGGTGGTAATGTATTCCCCTGATTACTATTCGATTCTTCCAATTCCTGACCTGCCAGTTCTCTTTCTTTCAGCAAGATGTCTAGGGGTGGGGAAGATTCCGTTGGGAGATTCGAAAGATCTGTTCCCATACCTGCAACTGCTATTTCTGTATTAAACGTACGAAAACTAGGAATTTCGTTACCAAACAACGTTGTTATATCTTTGTGCCGAATATCGAATACAGACCTTGTAATAAATTCAGAGAGTGATGGTAATTCGTTACTAACATCAACTATATCGGATTCACCTAAAAGAGCGATTTCATTAGACGTTAACTCAAGAAAAAACTCAGTAGGTAATCTATTACTGGTTCTATATAATAGCTCTGACGTAAATTTGTCTTTAATATTAATAAAATTAATCATAAAAATGAGTAAGAATATCATAAAGAAAAGGATAACGAAAACAGTTTTAAGATCTATAAAAACCATCTGGCTATTTTTATTCCTCATATACTCCTCCTTAAGTCTAGCGTTTTAACTCTCTTAATTTGAATATATGAGGTAGGAATAATAATAGACTAATATATTTTTTCCAATCAATACCAATGAAGTATTGCTTATTAGAAAAGAGACGGTTTCTAAACTGACACTCTTGTTTTTTAAAAAAATATCATTTTATGGTGATCCCATTTGGTTCCTCTCCAACTTCTAACGTTGCAATTACTTGGTTATCATCATTTTTAATTACGCTTACTGTATGATCATACATATTGGTTACATAAACGAACTGGTTGTCTTCACTCGTCACAATCCCATGGGCACCTTCGCCCACTTCAATGGTTGCCACCACTTTTCTGGTTTCTAGCTCGATTTTAGATACACTATTCGATGGATTTTCAGGCGTTCCTTGATTTGCAACGAATGCATATTTACCGTCTGATTGAATATACACTTGAGCAGGGCCTTCTCCCACTTGAATCTTTTCAACCTTTTCAGAATCGAGATTAATCACGGCTAGGGAGTTTTCAGCGTTTAACGTTGCCACAAGTGTTTTCCCATCTGGAGTTATCCCTGATGTAACAGGATTATTCCCTACTACAATCTTTTTGGTTTCTTTCATACTCTCTAAATCTATTACACTTACCGTGTTCTCACCCATATTTGCAATATAAGCTGTTTTACTATCGACTGCTACTCTAAAACCATGTGGTCCATTTCCTGTTGAAATATTTTGAATCACTTTATATGTTTCTACATCTATTACAGATACATGATTATCTTCATTGTTTGTTACTAATGCATATTTCATATTCTCAGTAAACACAATATGAGCAGGATGAGATCCGACTTCCACTTGACTGATTAATTCATCTGTTTCCGCATCATAAAACAGCGCCAGTCCTGCTGTTTTTTCTTCATGTCCACTATCGTGTCCCCCATGTTCACCAGTTTCAGGAGCAACAGTCGCTCCTATTAATTTTCCGTTTGGTGAAAGTTGAACATTATGAACCGAACCCTCAATTTCGATTGATTTCACTGACTTGTTAGTTGTAGCGTCGATTTTTGTGATGCCTCCATTTTCCGCGGTATAGTAGAACGAAGCTTTCTCTTGCTCTTTACCATCCTGATTGGATTCATTATTTTTTATCGTGTCGGTATTCTTCTCCTCCACCACATTATTTGCTGTATTACCACATGCAGCTAGAGTAATACTAAATAATAATAACAAGCTTATGAAAATGGTTTTTTTCATCTATAAACACTCCTTATCTTTGGTAAGTTCAATATAGTAAATACTTGTGCAGAAAATTTGCAGAATCCGACTTGGAGTTTGACAGCTTTGTGAATTTAATAAGCTAAGTAAATATAATGTAACTTCTTAAAAGTTAAAGGATTTCTCAAAAATCGGTAGGTATTCTCCACAATTTCTGCAAATTTTTATAGTAGTATGATTGTAAATAATATAAAGGAGGTTGCTATAGTGAGTATTAAACGTACTACCTTATTTCTATTTTCCTTGATTTTCGCAGTTTTTTTAGCAGCATGTTCCAATAATCAGGAGAATGAACAAGACAATTCGAATAACAGCAGTGAGGAAACAGGACAAGAACAGGATACTAGCAGTGAAGGTCACGGAGGTCATGAAGGAATGGATCATTCTGGATCAGGGGAAATTCCTGAAGGCCTACAAGATGCTGAAAATCCAAAATTTGCAGTTGGTAGTCAAGCGATTATTAATGCAGACCATATGGAAGGGATGAACGGCGCTGAAGCAACCATTGTTGGTGCTTATGATACCACCGTCTATACTATATCTTATACACCTACAACTGGCGGAGAAAAAGTAACGAATCACAAATGGATTATTCACGAAGAAATTAAAGATGCTGGTGACCAACCTTATCAAACTGGTGATGAGGTTACCGTAAACGCTGACCATATGGAAGGGATGGAGGGTGCAACTGTTGTAATCGATTCAGCAGAACAAACAACTGTATACATGGTTGATTACACATCGACGACAGATGGAGAAAAAGTAACCAATCATCAATGGGTAACAGAAAGTGAGCTTTCCGAGAAATAAAAATAGAAACTTCTAGGCATTCCTATTATAGGGATGTCTATTTATGTTCTTACACACTTTAATATAAAAAGTATGTAAGATCTATACTAGCACCTTTGTCAAGGACACAATAAAAAAAGAGATTAAGCGATGCTTTTTTAAAACATCGCTTACTAATTTTAATCCTATTAAAAAATTGATATTAGTTCTTTTGTATAAGGATGGCGATCCGTACTAAATAGATGTTCTCGGTTGAACTTATCGACGATCCTACCATCTTTCATTACCATAATTCTTTGGCTCATTTGCTTAACTGCAGCTAGGTCATGTGAGATAAACAAGTAAGAAAGATGTAATGTTTCCCGAAGTTCTGTTAAAAGAGTGAGCACTGCCCCCTGGGAAATGACATCCAGACTTGCGGTCGGCTCATCAAGGACGATCAACTCCGGCTCAATACTGATCGAACGGGCAATCGTCACACGTTGGCGTTGCCCGCCACTTAGCTCATGAGGATATTGATTCGCTACATTTGACGGTAGTTCAACCGCTTCGAGAAGCTGTTGGATGAATGCGTCCCTTGATGTATACGAAAAATGGCTAAGGGTCAGTTCTTTCCTATACTGTTCGTAAGGTTCCATGATGGAATCTTTTATTTTCAGCTTTGGATTTAAAGCGGCTGTTGGGTTTTGAAATACGATTTGTATTTTTTTTCGATGAGGGTATAACTGACGCTCGTTCAGTTTCTCTATGGCTATATCATTTAAATAAATAGAGCCGCTATCTACTGATTCAATCCTCAGTAGGCACCGAGCCAATGTACTTTTGCCACAGCCGCTTTCACCGACTAGGCCGAGACATTCTCCCTTGTTGAGTTGAAAGGAAAGGTTGTTTACTGCCGTTTTTCCTCCAGGAAATGTTTTCATTAGATTTTCCACTGAAAGTAAATTCATACACTTCCCACCTCCTCTAACCCTGATGGAAGCCCTCGTTGTAAGATCGGTGCTGCTTGTATTAACTGTTTCGTATATTCATGTTGCGGATGGTCTAGGATTCGATGCTTTCCACCTGATTCTACGATTTTCCCTTCCTTCATGACCGCTAATCGTGAAGCATAGCGTCTCACATGACGCCAATCATGAGTAATGAACAAAATCGTACATCCTGTTTCCTTCTGTCTTTTGGCAAGTAATTCTAAGACTCGGTGCCCGGATACACTGTCAAGAGCCGTTGTAATTTCATCAGCGATAATCAAATCAGGCGACAATAAAAGGGCCAACGCAATTGAAACGCGCTGGAGCTGTCCCCCACTTAACTGAAAAGGATATCTATTGTATAACGCTTCATCTAAGCCAACCGATTCTAGTGCTTCGATTGTCTTCGCTTTCCTGCTTTTCGAATCACGATTCCCGTGAGCCTTCAGGTACTCCCCAAAATGCTGACCGATGGTTCGAAAAGGGGTAAAAGATCCTTGATAATCTTGAAAAATATACGCAAGCTTTTGGCCCCGGATCGCCCTCATTTCTTTGGGTGATAAGGATAGTAAATCTTGATCTTTAAAAAGTATTTTTCCCTCTACCTGTAAATTAGGTAAAAGCATACGTCCAATGGCCTGTGAGAGTAAGCTTTTTCCACTTCCGCTTTGTCCCACTAATGCATACCACTCTCCTTCACGAATGGAAAGCGATACATGATCAACAATTTTCTTTTCTCTAGTGCCAATTGATACTTGCTCCAGTGATAATATCATTGCCGTACCTCTTTCTTTACATCAAAACGATCCCGTAAATAATCGCCCAGCATATTGGTTAGTAACACAACACTTACAATCGCTAAACCAGGATAGATCATTAATTCTGGTCTAGATTGAAAATAAGGTCGTGAGTCATTTAACATGGCTCCCCATTCAGGCATGGGAGGCTGCGCACCCAGTCCAATATAGGAAAAGGCAGAAATAAGCAAAATAATTTTCCCAAGGTCAAGACTTGCGAGAACAAGAACATGTCCTACGACATGTGGAAGCAAATGCTTACGCATAATTTTTCTTGAAGAAAGTCCGTTGATTCGAGCGATCAACACATAATCTTTTTGGGATTCCGCTAATACGGTACTGCGGACCAGACGGGCATAACTCACCCATTTCACCATTACGATTGCTAATACTAGATTACCGATTCCAGGCCCTAGTAACCCACTAAGAACAATGGCCACAATGGTATCTGGAAAAGCTAAAAATGCGTCTCCTATTCTCATAAACACCCGGTCAATGAGCCCTCGTTTATATCCTGAAATCAATCCAAAAGGAACTCCAATGAAAAGGGCAACAATCAATGCTAGCAAGCTAAACCCTAGGGTTTGTTGACCACCTAATAATAACCTCGTAATCACATCCCGACCGAGTTGATCGGTTCCAAGTGGATGCTGCAAACTCATCCCAAGAAGACGTCTATCAAGATCGGTTAAGGTTGGATCATGCCGTAAATATAGAAACGTATAAATGAATACTGCCGAAAAAAAGACTACACATAATAAGGCTGTTACCGCTTGGAATCTATGTTTTTTTGCCCTCGGCAAACGTATTGACAACCCAGTCATTACTTAGTCTCCCTTTCTTTTAGTTTCATTTCTGGATTTAAATAGCGGTAGGATAGATCTACACAAGTATTTACTATAAAAACAATGATGGCCATGATTAATATATATCCTTGAATAAGCGGATAATCACGTTGGCGAATCGCATCAACAACGAGCTTTCCTATCCCTGGATACGCAAATAACACTTCAATCACCACAACACCACCAATTAAGCTACCTAAACTCACACCAAATACGGTGATAACTGGAGGGAGACTGTGTCTAAGGGCATGTGCGAAGAAAATTCGCGTTTCTGATAATCCACGAGCTCTAGCTGCTCTAATAAATTCTTGGCTAAGAGAATCTAGTAAACTAGAACGAAGCAAACGCACGTACACACTTGAAATAGCCAGACCTAGGGTCAATGATGGCAAGATCAATGAGATCAACCCATCTCTTCCCATGGTCGGAAGGATATTTAGACGCGCACCGAATAGATCAATAAATATGAGACCAAGCCAAAAACTTGGAATAGCCGCACCTAGAATGGATAAGACTCTACTGATTTGATCGATCCAGCTATTTCGATAAAGAGCAGACAAGGAGCCTAGAGGGATGGATACCAGTAACATGACGAACAATGCTCCAACCGATAATTCGATGGTGGCAGGTAACCCCATGAGAATCATATCCAATACGGGTTGCCCTGTAGCATAGGACAACCCAAAATCAAACTGAATAAAATTCATTAGCCATAATCCATATTGAACGATTAATGGTTTGTTAAACCCCATATCCTCTCTTAGCGCTTCTACTTGCTCCTGACTAACGGATAGCTCATCCACATTCAAAATCGTCAATACAGGATCGCCAGGTGCCATTCGAACAAACAAAAAGCTAACAAATGTAATAAATAGTACAAAAACTAATACTTCAAAGAATTTCCTTGTGATGATTTGGATCATTACTTCACATCCAACTCGTTTGTGATCATATAGTATTCACTTCGTGTCGTTACCCAATTTTTCACTTTGTTTTCGTCATAAGCAACAATGGTAGACGGGTGCAAAACAAAGGAATTGATGACATTGTTATGGACATAGTCCGCCGCTTGCTCCGCAAGTGCCGCTCGTTCTTCTTGACTGACGGTTTGATTCAGTTGATCAATGATCGCCGTCAGTTCAGGCTCTTCTGCCCCACTAAAGTTAAGAGCGCCCGTTGGGTGATAGGTGGCATTTAAGTAGTAGCCTGCATCCCCACGTGGAGCTGTTAAATTACTATAGGTGGCTAAATCCCAATCACGGTTTGACGCCATGTATTCCTCAGGGGTATCGATTTGGCGAATTTCCACGTCAATTCCAATTCGTTTCGCATCTGATTGGAAGACTTGAGCAATTAATGGTAAGTCTGCTCTCGCACTATAGGTTAATAAGGTAAAGGTTAGTGGTTCTCCATCTTTTTGCATTTTTCCATCTACAAGTGAATATCCTGCGTCCTCTAAATACTTAACAGCTGTTGCCGATTCGCTTTTCTCATACGATGGAGCAAATGGTAAGGATGGTAAAAACGGTCCAACTGCGGGTTCCCCATATCCTAGAAGAATGGTATCTACAATCTTTTGGCGGTCAATCAATGCATCAACCGCACGACGTACATTCACATCCTGTAAACTTTTACGTTCCATATTCATCGTCATTTGATGCACACGGAAGGTGGATGTGGATTCCACCTTGATTCCCTCTTTATCACGTAACGACTCTAAACTTTCTACCTCTGGACGATACACAATATCCACTTGTCCAGACTTCAAAGCAAGGGAACGAGCATTTGCATCCTCATTAAAAGCAAATGTCACAGAATCAAGATTAGAAGCTCCATCCCAATACTCATCATAGCGCTTTACCTCAAGCTTGCTTCCTGGTGTAAAGGATTCAAGAGCAAATGGCCCTGTACCGATTGGTTTATTAACAATATCCTTTTCTGTTACATCGATGATGGAGACATTGGGATTCACGAGTTCAGAAACAAATTCTGGAAAAACCTCTTTAGTAGAGATTTTTAACGTATAACCTTCCGCTTCAATCGAATCTATTTTTAAAGCATTTTGAATGGCCACACTCTCCTGCAGTGCTCGTTCGAGTGAGGCTTTCACTGCTTCCGCATCCATCTTTTTACCATTATGGAAAGTGACATCTGTACGAAGATGAATCGTCCAATGTTGTCCATCCTCCCCTTCCCAGCTTTCTGCTAGCCATGGGGCAATCGTTAAATTTTCTTCGTCTAGTCGGACTAATGTTTCCGTTATCCCTGCTCTTAATGGAACGTAGCTTGAATCAACATGAGGATCAAGAGAGTTAGTCGAGAAATTATATAGAAAACTAATGTTCTTGCCTTTTGAGTTTTCTGCTCCATTACTATCTGAAGATTTTGTACAAGCACTTAACAAAGTGACACATATCAAAAAGATAGCCAATTTTAGGAAGCTAACTCCTATGTATTTATGGGAATTGGTAATCATTTTAATCTCCTTCTCCGTAATATATATTTAATAATCGTAATCATTATGATTTGCATTATATCGAAATGATTACGATTTGACAATGAAAAACTAGGAATTTATTAAAATATTTCCTTTATTTTCATTGTGAATAAATAAGTAATAGGCTGATTTCCCTTTGAAATCAGCCATTCAAACTAAGAGTTAACAAAGAAATACTGTACTGTTCTATTTGTCTCAACTTGGTCACCATGTAATTGTTCGGTAAAATCAATCCAAGTATAATTATTAAGTTTTTTTTCAAGCTTTTCACTAATTTCATCTTCAATGTCATGCATAAACCTTACCGTTTCCTCTACTGACATATTAAATCGTTTGGCAGCTTGATGATGTGGTGAATGTTCCCTAAGAAGTGCTAGGAATTGTTCTCTTGTATCAGATTGCTGAGCAAGAGAATCTTCTATTCCTTCAATAAATTGGTACAGCTTTCTCCTATTCCTTGGCAAGGAGGCTACAATATTTCTTACAAAAACCTCCATCAATTTTTCATTCATGGCCCAAACCCTTCTTTCTCTTACCAGCTCGATTTCTTTACACCAGGGATCTGTCCTTTATGGGCAAGTTCACGAAAGGCAATCCGTGACATCTTAAATTTTCTTAAATATCCTCTTGGTCTACCGGTCACTAAACAGCGATTGTGAAGGCGGGATGGTGCTGAATCACGTGGAAGCTTACTCAATGCTTCATAATCCCCTTTTTCTTTTAGTTCCCTTCTAATATCTGCGTATTGTTCCACTAACTTTTGTCTCTTAAGCTCTTTTGCCACTTTAGACTTCTTTGCCATATTTGATTGCCTCCTCTATGATAAACAAAATCATTACGATTTATTTTTTATCCTTCATATTGTATTTTTGAAGGAAACGGTCCACTCTTCCCCCTTTATCCGCAAACTTCTGCTTGCCTGTGTAAAATGGATGAGTGTCCGAGCTAACTTCTACTTTTAGTAGGGGATACGTCTTTCCATCCTCCCATTCAATCATTTCCTTCGATTTCTTTGTCGAACCTGTTAAAAATTTATAGCCACTGTTTACGTCCATAAAAACTACTTTATCGTAACTAGGATGTGTATTGGGTTTCATTTTTTTCACCTCAGATTATTTTTTATGACAAATGCTCTTCCTTTTTCGCGCTCCGGAAGTCATAACACTCTCTTTATGACCTCTGCTCTTGCTTTTCCCATGCACCAGACGTCATAACTTTCACTTTATGACCTCTGGAACCTCCTATTTGATACCCAACGAGTCATAAATCTCCCTCACACCGTTACTTCTTCTACATAAAAAGGTGGCAGTGGATCACTTAGCTTGTTCCAATCCTGAACCATTTCCTCTTCTGTTAATAAACAGGCATCTAAACTGTCTATCAGTTCTTCTTTGTTAAAATCTATGCCGATAAAAACCAGTTCATTCATTCGGTCACCATACTCCTCATCCCAACGTTCCCGTAATTCTGGTTCCTCCTCCAGAATTCTAGCTTGTTCTTCTTGAGAAGCTGCAGCAATCCATTCTCCTGCTCCTTGAAAGATAATTGAGGGACCAGCCTGCGAGAGTAAACCTGTCATATTGTTTCGAGTCGCTAACCAGAAGAACCCCTTTGCGCGTACAATCTCTACGGGCCAGTTTTCTAACCATTGCTTCCATCTTTCTGGATGGAACGGCTTTCTTCTACGATAGACAAAGGAAGAGATTCCGTACTCCTCTGTCTCTGGTGTATGCTCTTCATTTAATTCCTTAATCCAACCAGCCGCTTGACTGGCTTTGTCAAAATTAAAAAGTCCAGTATTTAAGATGTTCGATAAAGCAACAACCGAATGTGCACTTTCAACAATGTTCGCTTCAGGATTTAATTTTTGAAGCACAGCTTTGAGTTCCTCAATACTTTCTCGATCGACTAAATCAATTTTATTTAAAATTAGAACATTCGCAAATTCTATCTGGTCAATAAGAAGATCGACCACTTCCCGTGAATCTGTTTCGTCATTGGCCTGTTTTCTATCAAGAAGACTTTCTCCTGAAGCAAAATCATGCCAAAAACGATTCGCATCCACCACTGTCACCATCGTATCAAGTTGACAATACTCAGACAGGTTGATTCCCAGGTCTTCATCAAAATAACTAAACGTTTGCGCAACTGGCACAGGCTCAGAGATACCCGATGATTCAATCAAGATGTAATCAATGTCTCCTGCTTTAACAAGTCGCTCCACTTCCACTATTAAATCCTCGCGCAGTGTACAGCAAATACAGCCATTCTGCATTTCAACGAGCTTTTCATCTGTACGGCTAAACCCACCTTTTTTCACCATCGAGGCATCAATATTTACTTCACTCATATCGTTAACAATGACAGCAACCTTTAAATTTTCTTTGTTTTGTAATACATGATTTAATAATGTCGTCTTCCCCGAACCTAAATACCCACTTAAAACAGTTACTGGTACCTTTCTCATCATCTTCTCTCCCTTTGTGTTTATTTTTAGGAATCATTACGATTTAAATTCTATAAACTACTCACAATTCTCTCGGCTGCCTGTCTAGCACCAGAAACATTTCTAGCAATTGGACCTATCTCTAATTCTGCTAACGGCCCCATGACATACAAATGAGGACACCACTCGAGGTCTTTATTTACAATTGGGTAGCCACAATTCGCACAACTTAAATTTTCTGCTTCAATCAGTTTTTCTACCCATTCTCCAGGTCTTGTTGGTAAAAAACCTGTTGCTAGTAATACATTTCGAACTTTAATTGAAAGAGAGTTTACGTTAAGCCTTAGATACTCCTGTTCGGTAATATAAGAGTTTACCTCACCGTCAACAACTCGTAGCTTATGCTCGATCTCTAATCTCTTTATTTTATGTAGTACATCCCTAGGAACGGAACCTTTTAATCTAGCTTCTTTAATTTGTTCTCGACGAATGGTATAATCTTTCACCTTGCGATATGGTCCCTGTCGTTTTAATCCTAACCACCCAGGATCACTATCAAAGTCGTGTAGCCGAAATGGATGACGTTTTATCAAAGTCACTTCCCCTGGGTATTCTTTTGCCATTTTAATGGCAAGATGTGCTGCAGTAATCCCTCCACCAATAATAGCAATTGGTGCTCTCATCTCCGTTAGATCACCAAGATTATCATCAAATATATGGTGTACTCGATTTGGAGACTCGACAGCAAGTTCTTCTGCCCCATCAGGTATCAATAGTTGCTCATTCACACTAATAGCAATGATTACATTTTTCGACCTGATTATTTCTCCTTTTTCGGTAGTCACTTCCCAAAAGTCCATTACTTTTTGAACATTTGTAACTAAACCTCTATGCCAACTATTTGTTAAGTTTGTTTCGAATATTACTTTATCACTATGTTCATTAAATAATTGGAGCGACGGGCGTTTATACATACCATAAAATGGGTTATGTTCTTCGGCTATTTTGCCAAAATGCTGCAAACTAAAAGGATGGACATCAATGTGATGAACGGACGGAGAACGTAGATATTGCATGGATATTCTTGCCGTATTTCGTTTCCATCTGGCCATCGGCTCGGAATGCGGATCAATTATACATAGTTTCTCACTTTGAACTTTCCTATGTTTAATTAGATAGGTTGAGATCGTACAGCCATGAATCCCTCCCCCAATAACTAACCAATCAAACATTTATGTACCTCCTATTTTAATCGTAATTATTACGATTTACATTCTAAACAAAATAATAAATAATTACAAGTCCTCTTTTTTGTATCTAGAAAAAGTTCCTAGCCATTTGATTTATTTTCCCGAGCTATATTTTATGAGCTGTTTTGCTAAAAATATTTACATTGCAAATCGTAATGATTACTATTATAATCGACGTAAATCGAAATTATTCCTATTAAGTTAGAGAGATCTTTATTTTAAAAGGGAGAGAATAAACTTGAAGAAAAAAACATTTTCACTTATGGCTGTTCTAATGATTGTATTCACATTGGCAGCTTGTAACAGTGCCACTCAAACAGAAAGTGATGGTGAGAACACGAGTGACAAACTCAAAATCTATACAACTATTTATCCGATGCAATATTTTACCGAGAGAATCGGAGGAGATTATGTTTCAACAGAAAATTTAGTACCTCCTGGTGCAGATGCGCATAGTGTCGAAGTTACGACAAAAACAATGGTAGATGTTGCAGAAAGCGATGCCTTCATTTATACAGGAACTGGTGTAGAAGGATTTGCAGATGCCGTCATTGATTCACTCGAGAAGGAAGATGTAATCATTGTCAACGGCACTGAGAACGTCTCATTTATAGGTGCACTAGAAAGGGAAGAACATAACGAAGAAGCCGAAGAAACAACACATGAAGAACACGATGAGGAAAATCATAGCGAAGAAACCGCAGAAGAACATGAAGAACATGAAGAACATACTTCTGACCAGGACCCTCATGTATGGTTGGATCCCGAACGAGCTATTGTTATTGCAGAAAACATTAAAAATGCTCTAGTGGAATTAAAACCTGCACGAAAACAGGAGTTCGAGGATAATTTCTCTGCTTTAAAAACCGAACTAGAAGACTTGGATTCAGAATTTAATAATATGGTAGATAGTTCAAAAACCAAAACTTTTATTGTTTCCCATTCTGCTTATGGATATTGGGAAGATGCTTATGGATTAAAGCAAATTGGGATCAGTGGTCTATCTCCAACTGACGAACCTTCACAAAAACAATTATCCAATATAATTGACCTGGTTAAAGAAAATGACCTAAAGTATATCTTTTTCGAACAGAATTTGGAGAATAAAGTGGCTGAGATTGTAAAAAATGAAACAGGCACAGAAGCTCTCACACTGCATAATCTTGAGTCCATTACAGATGAGAATATTGAGAATTCGGAAGATTACTTTGTTATTATGAAAAAAAATATTGAAGCTTTAAAGCAAGCACTTAATTAATTTAATCAGTCCCCTGCTATTAGTAATACTGGTTACATTTTTTTCACGATTACATCAAAAAAAGCCGTTGATCCATAAGGGATCTTCGGCTCTTCTTACTTATGCATTTTTTTAAATTTATAAAATAAGTATATCGCTCGAACATATAAGTCTATTGCAATTGAAATCCAAATACCTGTAATACCCAATTCTAATTGTATACCTAAGAAATAAACTCCTAACACTCGAAAAACCCACATTCCTATTGCTGTGCTGTACATCGGGCTTTTTGTGTCTCCTACTCCTTGTAGGGCACCTGCCAACACTAAGCCCACAGCTAATGCAGGTTGCGCAAAAGCGTCAATCCTTAAAGCTGTTACTACCATATCAATCGCATTTTTATCTGTCGTAAACCAAGTGGCAAACCAAGGAGATAAGAAGAATAAAAGGAGGCCTATAAAAGACATAAAGATAACAGCCATTCCTGTGGTAAGCATCCCGTACTGATAGGCTTCTTTAAATCTATTACCCCCAATGCTTTGCCCCACCAAAGTAGTTGCTGCTATAGCCAGACCGTAACCAGGCATGTATGAAAGAGTTTCTATATTTCCCGCGATGGAATGGGCCGCATATGTGTCGGCTCCTATCTTAAGGATTAAGCCGAAATAAAGCACCTGTCCAAATCTCATAATTATTCGCTCTAACGCAGTTGGGGTAGATAACTTTAAAATGGACAGAGATTCCTCTTTTGAACCCTCTGTAAATAATAAAAATGATACTTGTGACCGTCTTATATAAATAAACAGCGCAATGGTCCCAATGATACGAACAATGACTGTTGCCCAGGCTGCCCCCGCAACCCCTAACCCTTCCATTCCAAAGAAACCAAAAATGAATAGGTAATCCAGGCCAATATGGACAATGTTAATCCACCAACTAACTTTCATTGGGGTTTTCGTGTCTCCAGAAGCTCTAAGAATACTCCCAAAGGTAAACATCAGTGAAATAAAGATGGATGGTACCCCAACTATTCGAAAGTATGTCACACCATCGACTAATACTTGTGATTCAGCTCCCATCATACGCAGTAATGGTTCGCTAAAAAATAGCGAAATCAAACCAAACAACAATCCAATCATTCCTGATATAATCGTCGATTGTCTAGCAATCAATTTCGCCTTAGTAATGTCTCCGGCCCCAATGCTTCTAGCAATAAGGGATGAAGTTCCTACCCCTATCGCCATAAAGATCGCCATATATACAGCTAGGACGGCATTCGCTACACCTACTGCCGTTACTTCATTCAAGCCTAACTTTGCAACAAATAGCGTATCAACAAAACCAACGATCGTTTGTAATATATTTTCTATCATTGCTGGTACAGCTAGCGCAATAATGATAGAAAGTTTTTGTTTAGTGGTTTTAATTTGTTCGGCACTTTCCCCCATTTTAAAGACTCCTTTTATGACCTATTCTTGACAGAGGGTTAATCACATTCTTTCTATTCTAATGAATATGGTTAAGTAGATGATCATTAGTGGTTCTATAATATTAGTTTTAATTGTAAGCTTTATTATGAAAAAAATGCGTAATAATAGATAGCTAAAAGTCGTTGTTAAAAAGAAACCCTCTATTCTAGACTGGGCAACCTTTGCCATTCCTGTCTAACAATAGAGGGAATAAATTCATAACCATGTTTATTTGAAAATTATTATACGATCTCTTTAACTTCCACCTTTGAAATCATTACTTTATCTACTCTATACTGATCCATGTCTACTACTTCTAACTGCAAATCCTTGACTTGTACAATATCTTTGACAGAAGGTATATCCCCAATTTGATTCGTAATAAAACCGCCTAAAGTGTGAAAGGTTTTGCTACTCGACTGGATTGGTATATCTTCTAAATCAAAATATCTTATAAACGCATCAAATGAAACAAGTCCATCTGCTAACCATGAAGTTTCATTTCTTTCAATAATTTGAGGTTCAGTCTCATCTTCTTCAGGCATGTCACCGACTATATTTTCTAAAATGTCATGAAGAGTAACCATCCCTTCAATTCCACCATATTCATCTATGACCATTGCATGATGTTGGCCAGCCTTTTTTAAACTTTCTAGTGCTTGGAATACTTTCATAGATTCAGGAAGTACAAGCGTTTTTTCAATACAATCTACTAATTTAAATTCTTTCTTCTGCATGACTTTAGAGAAAACATCTTTTGTATGAATGATTCCCCGAAAATTATCTAAACTTCCTTGCCCAACAGGAAACTTCGAATACGAACTTTCTGTCATTATTTTTATATTTTCTTCAAATGAGTCTTCTATATCAATCCAAACAAGCTTTGTTCTTGGAGTTAAGATGTTCCCTAGATGTTTGTCTCCCAAATGAAAAATTTGCTCAACAAGATCCTGCTCAATTTCGTCTAAAACTCCACTATAGACACCTTGTTCAATTAATTGGGTAATTTCTTCTTCTGTTACATCAGGTTCATCGTTTGGTTTTATTCTTAATAATTTCAGTACTACTTCTGTAGATTTACTTAAAAACCAAATAACAGGTTTTCCAATTTTAGAAAAATAGAACATTGGTTTAGCAACTAAACAAGCCACTTTCTCAGGGTTTCCCATTCCAATCCTTTTCGGAACTAACTCACCGATAATTAATGATAGATAAGTGGAAAGGCCGACAACTACTGCAAAACTCAACTCGTTACTAAAAGGCGCAAGTACCTCAACTTGTTTAACATAGACAGCTAACTGCCCAGCTATTGTGGCACCACCATATGCCCCCGTAATAACACCAATTAACGTAATCCCAATTTGAATAGTTGACAATAATTGGTTAGGGTTTTCGGCTAATTTTAAAGCGTAACCTGCCCGCGAGTCGCCTTCTGCTTTTAGTTTTTCAAGCCTGTTCTTCTTGGAGGTTACAATAGAAATTTCCGTCATAGCAAATACACCGTTTGCTACAATAAGGATTAAAACAATTAATATGGAAGCCCAAATACTACTGTCCAAAGAAATCTTCACCGTTCCTTTAATAATATGAAAATTTTAGGTTTGTACCTAATAGCAATAATTATATCATATTAAATAAGACTCATATTATTATTGATTCATACTTTATATCCAGTTCTTACTCTGGGTAGTTAAAAGGTGTTCAGTTTTGCAAATGATACGAAATTATTACGGCATTAAAAAATAAGGTGGTAGAATTTCAACCATTCTACCACCTTTTTATAGCTGTTTGGCCTTCGTGAGATTGCATAGCCTCCATCATAGTGTTTCGTAGTAAACGAATGTATTACTTGCGTCCTGTGAGATGAGCCTCAAATAAATCTATAATTTCTAAAAATCTTTCTGCTTCTCTAAATGTATGATCAGCAAGAAGTGGATGAATATTACTCTTAATACGGCAGGCCTCTATTAAGTCTCTTGCTGTTTTCTTAAAATCTCTTAATGAGGTTACGGAAACTTTGTTTTGATCTAAGAATTGGTCCAAAATGGGAACCGTTTCAGATTGAGGACGCATAGAGTCCAAATCCACTGCCTGAAAAACCAGTTGATCAAAATCATGACTAAATTCTCTCGCTTGGTCCACTAGCTTTCTTTCAGAAGGATCTAATAGATGTCCGATAAATTTCGCATGGTCAGCCATAATTTTTAAAAAGAACAAGTTTTCTTGGATAATCGAGTCAGGTTGGGGGGCAAGTTTTCCTTCATTAAGTTCTTTTAATCGGTTAGCAAAATAAGCAGCTTCTCGGCTAACATGGTCAACTAACAACGGAAAGTTATTTGTTCGAATTTCACATCTTAAAGTTAATCCTAATACCTTTCTTTTGTAACTCCAAATCGCAACAGCTGCTTGATAAACCTCATTGTTAAAAGCTTGAATTTGGCGTATATCCGTATTTACAGTGAACCTTGCCAACTTTTCCTCAATTCGTTCGAAAAGAGT
>NZ_JAKFCQ010000038.1:0-12931 GCF_036676585.1 Robertmurraya sp. | reverse complement strand
CTCCCAAAGATCCGCTCGACTTGCATGTATTAGGCACGCCGCCAGCGTTCGTCCTGAGCCAGGATCAAACTCTCCAATAAAGAGTAAGATTAGCTCTTAAAGTTAAAACGTTGGCTAGTGTATTTTTAACACTAATCATTTTTGTTGACGTATGATTTGTTTAGTTTTCAAAGAACAAAAATCAATTTGTTTCTCACTTTGTCGCCCGGAAGCAACTATATTAGAATAACATTTTCTACTTAACTCGTCAACAACTTTTTTCAAAAAGTTTGTTTATCAACTTTTAAATTATGTTGTTTCGTAAGCAGATTTTTATAATACCATCCGTCTTTTTTATCGTCAATAGATTTTTATCATTTTTTGTCGAAAAAAGCGTTCATTAGAAAATTCTAATGAACGCTCTTTAATTTATGCTACATTTTCTACTTCCTTCGCTTCTTTTGAGAGAAACCAACCAGCTAATGCAATCAAAACTAATACTATATAGAAAGTAATTTTCCACTCAGGTGATTTTGCAAATGTACTAGGAAGTACGGACAATGAAGGGTGTGATAATGTATATACTGCAAGTTTCACCCCTACCCAACCTACAATAGCAAAGGCAGCGATTTCTAAACCAGGGCGCTTGGCAAGAAGTGTTACAAAGAAGTTTGCTGCAAAACGCATGATAATTAACCCAATTAAACCACCAGCAAAGATAACTAAGAACTTACCTCCATCCAAACCACCGATAGGAGGAAGTGGAGTATCTGGTAAAGCTACGGCTAAAGCAACTGCTGCTAAAATTGAATCTACTGCAAAAGCTATGTCTGCTAACTCAACTTTGATAACCGTTGTCCAGAAACCCGAATTCTTTTCTTGCTTTTCTTTTTCACTTGACTTCTCTTCAAGTTTCTTCTTAAAAAGTTTCCTCGCAATATGATTAATGGCGATAAATAATAGGTAGATCGCACCTATTGCCTGTACTTGCCATACATCCACTAAGAACGAAATAACAAATAAGGAAGCAAATCTAAAAATAAAAGCACCTGCTAAACCATAAAATAATGCCCTTTTTCTTTCTTCTTCAGGCAAATGTTTTACCATAATAGCTAATACAAGGGCATTATCTGCTGCAAGTAATCCCTCTAATGCAATAAGAACTAATAATACCCAACCATATTCTAATAATAAACTAAGATCCAATTTTCGTTTCCCCTTTCAATTGAGAACTCTCCACCATGTACTCTTTTGACATTCCATATATATCTATAACGATTAAATCGGGTGTAATCATTTACTATTTCATACACTCTCCCCCTTCCCAAATACTAAATTTTGGTAAAGGTTAGAGACGCAAAAAAGACCTTTACCATTGATAGGTAAAGGTCTTGCTAACAACTAGTATCGTTGCCAACAAAGCCGAGAGCCTGTGACTCTGAAATGACGACTTTGCTGTAAAAGCTACTCCCCTTTAAGGAATATCTTATTAAATTCTTATCTTTATCATATGATGTTTTTCAATAATCGTCAATGAGAAGATTACTTACTGTTTAAATAACCTCCTTTTCTTATTTGTTCCTTAAACATTCCTCATTTCTTCCTAATCTAGTAATAGTTTGTTCATAATTGGATTCTATCATTATGGAAGCTATTAATTTATGAAGAAGGAAGGTTTCCATGAGCTATAAAATCCCTGCACTCATATTATCTACCACCTTATTTGCAGCAGCATTGTTCCTAACTAACGATGAACAGGCTCAATCTACTACGAACAAGGAAGCAACAACGGCAGCTGTACAAACTACATCTAGCACTTCTTTTACTGAAGAGACGGCTTCCGCAGGAACTATTGTTGATGAGGATGTTGTAGAAGAAGAGCAAGAAGTTACAGAGATTTTACTTGATGTTCCATTATTGAACCAGATGGACAGTCCTAGATTATACAATGGTTGCGAAGTAACAAGCTTAGCAATGATTTTACAATATAATGGTCTTGATGTAACAAAAAATCAATTAGCAGAAGAAGTCGTTCGAACACCGCTTCAATATAATAGTGGTGAATATGGCAATCCTAATATTGGGTTTGTTGGTAATATGGAAGACGGGCCTGGACTTGGAGTATATCATGGACCCATTTATAATCTGGCAACAAATTATTCGGATGATGTTATTGACTTAACAAATCAACCATTTGATGATTTATTAAAACAAGTAGCTCAAGGTCATCCTGTTTGGATTATTACCACCTCCACCTTTTCTACTATTGACGAATTTGAGACGTGGGAAACACCACAAGGAGAAGTTACTATCACTTATAAAATGCATAGTGTTGTTATAACAGGCTATGATAATGAATCTATTTATATAAACAATCCCTATGGTGAAAAAAATCAGCAACTTGACCGAGACTCATTTATTCAAGCTTGGGAGCAAATGGGAAGTCAAGCAATCGTCGTTTTATAACCTTAAATACTAATAGTATTTGAGGTTTTTTGTTTGTCTCTCCTTACTTATTTCCTCTATTTTTACAATTCTGAGAATAGTTTTACAATTTATTAACACTCTATTAAAACTACAAATGTATACTCCAAAGGTAGAGTTAGAGGTTCATAATTTAAATAAAAGGAGGAATAAGTAATGAAAGTAAATAAAAAAGTAATCGGAGTTACTCTAGCAAGCAGCCTTGCACTTAGCTCACTTGGATTTACAACCGGTAATACGAAGGTGGAAGCGAAAAAAGATCCTGAAAAAGCGAAAAACGTTATTGTTTTGGTCATGGACGGGGTAAGTTCAAGTACAACTACACTTGCTAGATGGTATAAAGGGGAGCCACTTGCGATGGACGAAATTTTAACAGGTGGTGTTCGTACATACTCAGCAGAATCCGCAATAACCGATTCTGCTCCTGCTGGTACTGCTCTTGCCACAGGAAATAAATCAAACGACAAGTTTGTAGGTGTCTTACCAACTACGGTTACAAGTCCTGGAATTGATCAAGCACTTGCAGAAAATCCGTACAAGCCGGTAGCGAACGTACTCGAAGGAGCAAAAATTAGCGGGAAAGCGACTGGAATTATATCTACATCAGAGGTTCAACATGCCACACCAGCTGCCTTTTCTTCCCATGTGACACATCGAACGGATTACGATAATATTGCTGAGCAACAAGTCTACCAAAACATGGAAGTCGTTTTAGGTGGTGGAAAAAATACACTACTTCCCCAAAATCGTAAAGATGGAGAAGATTTAGTTAATGTTATTGAAAGCAAAGGGTATGACCTCGTTGAAACTCGTGAAGAGTTGTTGAATTCTGAATCCAAAAAGCTTTGGGGCTCTTTTGCTTCATCAGCATTGGCATATGATATGGATCGTCCAACAACAAACCCAGAAGAACCAACTCTGGCTGATATGACCAAAAAGGGAATTGAAACTCTTTCAAAAGATAAAGATGGATTCTTCTTATTTATTGAAGGTAGTAAACCAGACTGGGCAGCACATGCAAATGATGCAATCGGTATGATTAGTGATACTCTTGCTTTTGACGATGCAGTAAGAGAAGCAGTGGAATTTGCTAAAAAAGATAAAAATACTATGGTAATCGCTGTTTCTGACCATGGTAACAGTGGTATCTCAATAGGAAACCAAAATACAAGCGGTTCTTACCCTTCCATTCCTGTATCTACGTATATTGACCCACTAAAAAAAGCTACAATGACACTTGAAGGTGCATTAAAGCAACTTAAATCTGATAAGTCTAATGTTTTAGAAGTGGCAGCTTTATATGGAATTGATAATCCAACACCTGCTGAAACAAAAGCGATAAATGATTCCACTAACTTAGGGAAAACACTTGTCCAACTTCTAGCTACTCGTGCAAACATTGGCTTTACAACAGGCGGACATACAGGTGAAGATTTGTTTATGTATTCTTATGGACCTGGAAAGCCTGTAGGTTTTGTTGAAAATACAGACATTGCACATTCAGTAGCAAGCGCTATGGGATTTGACTTAAAGAAATTAGACGATCAATTATTTGTTAATGCAGAAGCTGCTTTTAAAACAATTGGAGCAACGGTAAGCATCGATGCTTCAAACAAAGAAAATCCTATTCTTGTTATACAAAAAGGAAAAACCGTAGCAAAACTACCCGTTAATAAGGACGTTGTCTTAATTAACGGCAAAGAAAAGAAGCTTAAAAGTGTGACTGTTCAATCTAATGGAATATTCTATGTATCAAAAGAAGCAGTTGAACTTGTAAAAAAAGATAAGTAAATACACGTTAAAAAACAACCCCATTCAATTCCTGAATGGGGTTGCTTCTCTCTATAAATACTTTCTGTGTATACTTTTACCGTCATACGTATAAAGCATGTTTTTCCCTTCAATAACGGTTTCCATATGAATGCTTCTTCCCCATAACTGATGAATATACGGCATAACTTTTTCCAAATACTTAATATCAAGTTCAATTCCTTCGTATCCATGCTGGATATAAAGCTCACCGTTTTTCATATAATCGCCATCCGTTACCGTTAAGTATGGGAAGCCACCGTTTACCCTCATACTTACTAACTGATCTCGAACATTTTCCCATGCTTTATCAACAATCTTATAATCCTTCCCTTGCTTTTGGAATAAATACATATCCTCTCGCATAACAAGATCTTTCGTTAAATAGTTGCGGAGGAAGGAAATATCTGATTCTATTTCACGTACCTCAAACATCTTCTCGCGACCTGATCCAGGTTGGACTCCTCTACGCTTCATTTCCTCGGTCGGATTATTGTAGCGTTCTTCAATATCCTCAAATATCTTCAACCCAAGGTAATATGGGTTTATTCCTGTTCGAGAAGGTTGAACAACACCAGCATTAAGTTTAGCAAACTCCAATGCTTCGCCACTCGTTAAATCCATCTCACGGAGAATTCTTTGATGCCAGAACGACGCCCATCCTTCGTTCATAATCTTTGTTTCTAACTGTGGCCAGAAATATAGCATTTCCTCGCGCATCATCGTTAAAATGTCACGTTGCCAGTCTGATAATTCACGACTGTAACTTTCAATAAATAACAAAAGATCTTTCTCAGGCTGTGGAGGGAATTTCTTTTTTCTTCTTACGGGTTCTGGCTTCCTTCTATCCTTTTCATCCAAATTCCACAAATCATCATAGGGACTTATCGCAACAACTTCCTCTTCGTATTCCACATCCTCCATGCTCCAAGCAAGTTTGGGCCTCATTAATGAGGGGTCAATATGTTCTTCAATGGCAAGGACTGCATCAAGAAACGTTTCAACCTCATGTTTCCCATATTGTATTTCATACTTTCGGATTCTCTCAGCTGTTGCGGCCATGCTTTCTACCATGTCTCTTTTTGTATTTTGGAATCGAACATTATTTTTAAAAAAGTCACAGTGCGCTAAAACGTGGGCAACAATTAGCTTATTTTGTATAAGAGAATTGGAATCCAGTAAAAACGCATAACAAGGGTCAGAGTTAATAACAAGTTCATAAATTTTAGACAATCCAAGATCATAGTGTAGCTTCATTTTATGAAACTGTTTCCCGAAGCTCCAATGAGAAAATCTTGTTGGCATGCCATATGCACCAAAGGTATAAATAATTTCAGACGGACAAATTTCATAACGCATTGGATAAAAATCGAGTCCAAAGCCAACCGCTATCTCCGTTATCTCTTCAATGGCATACTGTAATTCCTTCTGTTCTTGTTCACGCATTAGCTTTCTCCCCCTTTTTGCTCTTATCACAATGTATGAAACGAGAGAGAGAATGATGTACTGTAGAATAGAAAAAAGCAGAACCCTATTGTTTTTAGAGCTCTGCTTTTCCTTATTTCTCTTCTTCTAATATAATTGTCAATTCTTTTCCTACACTATTGTCATGTGTAATCTTGACTGTCACAATCTGTTTCTTACCATTGACCATTACTTCATACTGAAAGGAATCGACTACCTTGTTTTCAGCTAATTTCTCTCTTCCCACATACTTATATTCCACCACCTGCTGTCCAGGATAGTCTTCGGTTACAACTGCTGTTGCGATTTTTCCAAACTTTTTATAGTCTAGTCCTGGCTGCTCAGCATAAGTAGAAGAAAGTGAACCAAAAACGCATAAAAGAGTTATGATTGGAATTAGTATCTTTTTCAAGCTTTTCCCTCCTTGTTTGTAGTTATTATTTTTCCATTTGCCCCTCACTTTTATGTAACCCTATGGCCTCATTAACCAATTTCATTCCAACATATTGATTCCTTTTCCATACTTCTGGGAAGCTAGACAAAGGTGGAGCACGATTAACCATGGGTGGACATATTTCTATGGTTAATGCTGGACGATGATACGTGGTAATAAACCAATCAGTAAATCCTCCACCTGTTGCCTTCTTAGGGGGCTTTCCTAATTTATATCCGGTTAATTGGGCAATTTCTTTAGCGATTGAATAATCCCTTTGTTCATACTTCCCATTTTTATACTTCCAGTAAATCTCCTGACCTGTTGAGTGATAGGCTACGGCAATAGAGGGTTGGATTTTATCAATAAAAGTAGCTAAAGCTTGAGTTTCCAATGCCTCCATCGGTCTTTTTCCTTTATAAAATTGATAAGTAGGTGTACGGGGCCCGCTTAACTCTCTCCAACCTGCTGGGTATTGGCGATTTAAATCAATCCCAATCCCATTTGCCTTCCAACGCGAAAAATTTATCTCTCCTTCATTCATTAAAAACAGCTGATCAACAAAGAATAGAGGGATGTCGCGCTGCTGAATTTTGACTCCATCGGGATTAAGCATCGGAACAAACCAGATGGACACATCATTTAGCATGTTAGAATCAAAGAATCCAACTTTTGCACCGGTAGTTAAAGCTCTAACATAATTTTCAAGCATAACCATTAGAAGAGAGCTTGTTAGCCACTCTCTACCATGATGGGCACCAATGAGAACGACGTTTTTCTTTCCTTTCCCAATTTTAATTGCTGGAATATCATTTCCATAATAAGTTTGACCAATTACTTTGACTTCTAGTTCCCCATCGTATGTTTCCTTCAACTTTTGAATATCAAATTGCATTTGTTCGTATGTGTAGATTTGGTCTGAATGAACAATATTTGCAAAAGCAGATGGGCAATAAAGTAAAAAGCAAATAAGAAATATCGATGTTTTCATTTCATCCAATCCTAAAATTAAAATTTCCATCTTTAATGTGTCTTGAATGGCATAAACCTATTCAGGAAAAAGATGAAAACATTGATATATCAACAGTGACAAGTTTTTCTGAGAGTGTTTTTAATAGAAAATCATACACTATACTCAACTCCTTAAGAGGAGGAGAGAGAAAATGAATCATGTTGATTATGATCGAGCCTTGTACTATACGCATCGCTCTGAATGGGATAACTTATTAATACTGATGGTACGAACGAAGGACCAATTTTTAGCCAAAAAAATTGAGCACTTCCTCCATGCGTACAATTTTGAAAAAGACTACCAAGTGATTGAGAAACATTTATATTCTTTACTTCGTTACATCGACCATGCAAACGATCTTGTTGAAGCAAATGACGGCTTGTTTGATACAGTGATAACCATGGGGTAACTAGCAGAATTCCACCAAAAAAACACGGTCAAATTGACCGTGTTTTTTATGATTTATTTAGATAGTGCATTCATTTTATTTTCTACCGTTTGCATAAATGCATCTTCAATTGATTTTAGTTTTTCTTTGCTTTCAGTTAAGCTTGATCCCTTTACGCCAAAATAAAACTTAATTTTCGGCTCCGTTCCTGATGGGCGTAGGCAAACCCATGACCCATCTTCAAAGAAGTACTTTAAAACGTTTGAAGCAGGAAGATCGATTGATTCTTCCGATCCTCCCTCATATCTTGTACTTGTTAGGTAATCCTCCGTTTTTGTTACTTTTAAACCATTCAGTTCTTCGAGTGGCTCAGCACGGAAAGATTCAAGTGTTTTATTAATCGTTTCTGCACCTGATTTCCCTTTTAACGTTAATGAACGTAAGCCTTCTTGGTAATATCCATACTTATCAAAAATCATTAACAATGCCTCATATAGAGACTTGCCTTGCTTTTTATAGTACGCACACACTTCAGTCGCTAAAAGAGAAGCTTGAATAGCATCCTTGTCTCTAGCAAAATCTCCAATTAAATAACCGTAGCTCTCTTCATATCCAAACAAGAAGCTATGTTTATTTGTGGAATCATATTCGTTAATCTTTTCAGCAATAAACTTAAATCCTGTTAACACATCAAGTGTTGGAACACCATAAGATGCAGCAATAGTTGCACCCAATTCAGATGTAACAATTGTCTTTAAAACCAATGCATTTTCTTCTAATGTTCCCTTTGCCTTTTTATTTTCTAGTAAGTAATGGAGTAGTAAAGCACCTGTTTGATTTCCTGTAAGGATTTCATACTCCCCTTTTTCATTTTTAACAGCAATTCCGAGACGGTCTGCATCAGGGTCAGTCGCAATCAATAAATCAGCGTTTACCTTTTTTCCAGCTTCTATTGCCAATTCAAACGCAGCATGTTCTTCTGGGTTTGGACTTTTCACTGTTGAGAACTGTGGATCAGGTAATTCCTGCTCCTTTACAACCGTCACATTTTCGTATCCAAACGCTTTAAGTCCAGAACGCACCGGTTTATTAGCTGTCCCATGCAGCGGTGTAAAAACTACCTGTAAATCCGTTTCTTTAGCTAAATCAGGATTCTCAGAAATCGTTACAAGCTTCTCTAAATAAGCTTGATCCACATCTGCACCAATCATCTTGATTAGCCCTTGCTCTTTTAACTCCTGTTCGTCACGAACCTCTATAGTTAACTCATTTGAAATAGCATCTACTTTTTCAATAACCTTATCTGCTCCTTCTAAAGGAAGCTGCCCACCGTCTGGACCATACACCTTATAACCATTATATTCAGGTGGATTATGGCTTGCCGTAATCACTATTCCAGAGAAAGCATTTAGGTGTCTAACTGCAAAAGATAATTCTGGAGTTGGACGAAGCTCATCAAAAACATACGCTTGAATTCCCTTCGTAGCTAATGTTTTGGCTGCCTCCATTGCAAATTCACTTGATTTATGGCGAGAATCATATGCAATGACCACACCTCTATCCTTTGCTTCCTGACCAAATTCTTCTATATATGTTGCAAGGCCTGCGGATGCCTTCCTAACCGTGAAGATGTTCATACGATTTGTACCAACACCTATTTCCCCACGCATCCCACCTGTACCAAACTCTAAATTCTTATAAAAAGCATCCTCTAATTCCACATCAGATAGCTTTTGTAGTTGCCCCTTTAACTCTTCTGGGAGCATATCAAATTGATTCCATGTATGTACTTTTTCTTTCCAGCTCATTTCGTCTCCTCCTGAAAGTGTTTTCTAACTTTTATTATTCAATCCAGACTGTGCGTTTCCCTCTTTTTAGTCGTTAGTTTTTGTGACAACTTAAGAAACCATTTTCATTATATATGTTTTTTGTAAAAAATACACATCTCTCCAAATTTTAAAATGTTACATTTGTATTATTTCATATTTTTTTTTAAAATTGGAAAGAGGTGAAGATATGAACGGGTTTGAACGAAGAAGGCTTCAAAAAATGGAACAGATTCGCCAGGCAGCTTTTTCTTTATTCACAAAGTACGGAATTCAAAAGGTAAACATTCATGAAATAGCAAAAAAAGCGAATGTTTCTCAAGTAACAATATATAATTATTTTGGAAGTAAGGACGAGCTCGTCTATGATGTTCTAAAGGATTATCTTGAAAGGCAAATTGACTCATTTCAACAATTAATTTATAGTGAGCTTTCTTTTCAAGACAAGCTAATCAAATTGATTGAATTGAAGCTTTCATCCACAAATGAACTTAGTCCAGAATTTATTGAAGCGATTATTTCGGAGAATAGTCAAATTGCGAATTTATTTCAAGAATTTGCAAACGAAAAATCTATGCCTCTCATTGTTACATTTATTGAAGAAGGACGAAAAAGCGGTGATATATCAAGCAGTCTATCAATGAATACGATTTTTTTCATCCTCCAAGCAATGACAGACGCCATTCAAAAGCATTCAGAAATCTTCCAATCTAATTCAAACAAGGATCAATTCATAAATGAATTCATTCATTTCTTCTTTTATGGAATTGTAGGAAAAAAGGAAGACTTGCGAGTAGATTAATATACATTTTTGTCCTTTGTAATTATAATAAGTTCACGGTCAATACGCTTAAGGAGAATACTTTATGAAAAAAAATGACAAGCGCGAAAACTTGCTTTTCCTTGCTTTCGCTGCAGCATTGATAGCAATGTTTGGCAGTTTATATTTTTCGGAGATACGCCAGTACGAGCCTTGTGAACTTTGCTGGTATCAACGGATCGTTATGTACCCATTTGTTGTGTTATTAGGTATTGCAACTGTGAAAAAGGATTATGGGATCGCCTTTTATACGATGATTCTTTCGGCAGTTGGTGGGATGATCTCCCTTTACCATTATGGATTGCAAAAGGTTTCCTTTTTAGCTGATACAGCACCAGCATGTGGGCGAATTCCTTGTACAGGGCAATACATTAATTGGCTTGGATTCATCTCTATCCCTTTTCTAGCCCTCACTGCATTTATTATTGTGTTTGTTTGTAGCTTTCTAGTATGGAAGCAAACGAAGGAGGAAAAATAATTTTATGAAAAAAGTTCTAATTTTTATTGGTATTATCGTCGTATTGTTTGGTGCATTAGCTATTGTTACAAAAATGCAAAATGAAGAAAAGGTAAGTGAAGATAATATTTACAACAAAGATACTCTTCACCCTGAAACAGTTGCTCAATTAGAGGATCCAAACTATCAAAACCTAATTCTTCCAGAAGATCTTCAAACTCAGATAGATAATGGTGATGATATGACCGTTTATTTTTACAGTCCGACTTGTCCACACTGTCAGCGAACAACGCCAATCGTTGCCCCTTTATCTGAAGAGATGGATATTAATCTTGTTCAATACAATCTTCTTGAATTTGAGCAGGGATGGGATGATTACGGTATTCAAGAAACCCCTACAATTGTTCAATACAAGGATGGGAAAGAAGTAGCAAGAATCGTAGGATACCATGAAGAGCCAGAATTTGAGAGCTGGTTTAACGAAAATACAAAATGAGTTTTGAAAAAGCCGACTATTTTTGTAGTCGGCTTTTATACTAATAATTGATTAGCAGCTTGGGTGTATGTGCTGAAAAAGCTAGTCTTGTTTTCTCTTGCATAGATAAATTCATCATAAGAAAATGGGAAAATAAATCCATACTCATGTAATGTTTCCACATTTTTTTCATACAGAGCTTGGTGATCGTATGTTAAGATGCTTGATTCTAGAATTGATAGCAAAGTTTGAAGTGAAGCAATCACATGATATGCTTCCTTTAACGTCCCATCAAGCTGTGCAGTTTCATTATTCAGTACATTTTGATCCTCAAATTTCTTTATGTCTTTATCAGAGAAATACAAAGGAAAAATATCTCGATAAAACCTTTTTACAAGCTCATTTATTTTCTCTTCTTGGTCTGGTGTCGACGCAAAAACAATCTTCACTTATAACCCACCTTTAAATATCCTTTAGTTCTAATGTAAAATATAAATTAAGAATACCATAAAAAAACCTGTCTCTATGGTGGTAATTATCACCACGATTAAAATGATAGCTAAGAACGGAGAGCACAATGTTACAAACAAAAACAGTTGGAAAACAGTTCAATATTTGTATTCCAAAAGATTGGGAGAAATACACAATTGAAAGCTTATTTAAAGATTATTGGAAGGCCCCCAAAAAACTAGTCCATGAATTGAGAATGGAAAAAAGTGTGTTAATAAATGGGCAAGAAGCAAACTGGACTTCTCATTTCCATTTGGGAGATACCTTATCTATTCCATTTTTTCAACCCGAGCCCCCAATAGTCCAACCTACTTATATGGAGATTGACATCCTTTTTGAAGATGATCATCTTCTCATAGCTAATAAACCGGCTGGAATGGATACTCATCCAAATTCAGACAAAGACCATTTCAGTCTCTTAAATGGCGTAGCGTTTCATCTTCAAGCAAAGGGAGACCTTCATTACATCAAGCATATCCATCGTCTGGATCGGGATACAACGGGTGCTGTTATTTTTGCCAAGCATCGAATGTGCGGGGCCATCTTAGATAGACTCCTTGAGGAAAGAAAGATTAAAAGAACATACGTCGCTATAGTAGAAGGTAAAATGAAAACAAGCTCAGGATCAATTTCAAAACCCATTGGAAGAGATCGTCATCATCCAACGAGGAGAAGAGTCTCTTCCACTGGTCAATCCGCTGTTACACACTATAAAGTACATTCTTACAATGCAAAAAAAAATACAACCTTAATAAGCTGCCAACTTGATACAGGAAGAACTCATCAAATTCGAGTACATTTAAGTTCTATTGGTCACCCTCTTATAGGTGATTCCCTTTATGGAAGTCGTATCAAGCAGAAAAGACAAGCACTGCATGCTTTAAAGGTAGAGTTTACTCACCCTTTTACCGAAGAGAACATTGTATGTAAGGCACCGTTTGTTGATAATCCACCCATATTTCCTGATATGGATGTTTGATTGAAATAATCATAGAAGCGCCTACCCATTTGGTAGACGCTCCCTTTATATAAACGGCAACCCACGCCGATATTTTCTTTGTAATCTTTCCTTTCCCGAAACGTTTTTGTCCAAAACAAGTGAGCAAGCCTAATTTTATAAATGAAAAATGAAAAAAAAGGACTAGAGCGAATAAAATGTACCCTTTGTAAAGGACATTCTTAAAAAAGACTATGCTACATTGAGAAGATGATTCCTATATTCAATAGGGGTCATCTTCTTTAAATCCCATTGGTATCTATAGTTGTTGTAATAA